>JAWOBS010000227.1:0-3482 GCA_046484145.1 Bacteroidales bacterium | reverse complement strand
ATTTTTCTTCACTCTTTTTAAGCTTTTCTTCGGCAATTTTTCGCTCGGTCACATTTGTATTGCTAACTCTTATGCCTATGAATTCATTCTTTTTGCTCTCATCAAAAATAGGGCGTGAGCTTTGATTTATAAATAAAATATCCCCCTCTGAATTTATTATTCTGAATTCTATTTCTTTAATAGCATATTTTTTATCCTTTTCAAAGCAATTCACGAAATGTTCTTCAAAGCGCTTTTTGTCTTCAGGATGAACAATTGCAAAGATCAATTCCGGGTTTATTATAAAATCATCAACTAAATATCCAGTAAAATTCTCGCAGGACTTGGACATATAAACGAAATCGCGTTTTTCATTCATCCAGTATTCCCAGTTAGGAGTAAAGTCAGCCAGGAGTTTGAATTTATGTTCGTTTTCTTTAATCCTTTTTTCTGCAATTTTTCTCTCGGTAATATCTTCAACAGTGCCTTCATAATAGAGAGCCTTTCCTTTGTTGTCTCTTACTAGCCTTGAATTCTCGAGCGTGAATATTATATTGCCGTCTTTTAATTTCCAGTGTGACTCAAAACCTTTTACTACATCACTTTGACTTATTAGTTCTTTAAATCTTATCTTGTCCTCTTTTTTTACAAATGATTCTTTATTTATACCTGATTCTTCTAGTTCTTTAAAATCTTTATAACCCAGCATATGCACAAGTGCCGGATTTGCCATTAAAATTTTTCCATCAATTGAGGTTCTGTAAATTCCAATTGATGCATTTTCATATAAATTTCTGAATTTTTGCTCACTTTCTTTGAGCTTTGCTTCAAGTTGCTTTCTGATAAGCGCTAATCCAATTTTAGAACAGATATCTTCAAAGAAGGTGATAACTTCAGGTGAAAAAAACCTGCTTTGTTTTTTTGCAAGGTGTAATAAGCCGATTATTTCCTTATCAGTTTTGATAGGAATTATAGCAATAAAATTATATCCTTCATGAATGCACCTGTTTCTTGCATTTAGCCTGGGGTCTTCCTCTTTTGTGAGTTTAAGAAAAGCTTTTGATTCATTTGTCCAAATGCTTCCCGCTTCAGTGGCGATAGGTTCTTTAGGATTTACTTTGCCCGATATTACCAATCCACAAGTACATTCAAGGCTTTGTTCCTGTTGTTTATCTGATGCTGAATCATCATTTTTAACTAATAAGCTGTTTTCGCAAAGAATATGATAATTTGAAAATCCGGAATGTACATAGTATGGGTAATCATCCTCCTCTTTTAATCTGATACCAACTGCATCTAAATCGAATGATTCCTTAATTATTTTTATTATTCTTTTTAATGAAGAGTAAAAATCATCGTTTGAATTTAATACAGATAATATATTTGTAGAAACTGATTTAAATTGTTCATCCTGTTTTTTGTGTGTTATATCAATATAATATTCAATAATTTGAGTAATATTATCTTCTTTGTCAAGTACAGGAAATCCAAAAACTTCAACATTAACAGGGTTGTTATTTTTGTCAAAATGTAAAAGCTCAACAGAAACAGGTTCTTTTGTTTTTAATATTTTTTCAATAATACATGGATGTTCTATGCTTTTGCATGGCTTTTTAGCATTATGGGTTACATTGTAACATTTCTTTCCTATGGCATTTTCACCCAATACTTTATTAGCCATTGTAATTTTATAGGTAACCGGATCTATTGTATAGAAAGGGTGGGATAGAGAGTCTATGACATTTTTAAGAAAGTTACGGTCATTTATTATTATTTCTTCCTGTTTTTTTCTTTCAGAGATATTCCTGAGAAGACCTATTGCATTCCATTTATTGTCTATTTTTATTCCTGATAAAGAAAGCTCTATTGGTATTTCAGTCTTGTTTTTGTGTAATGCATTTAGTTCAATAGTTTTTCCGATAGCATCACCGGAGCCGTCAATTAAGAATTGTTTGTATTTTTTATTATGTTCCTCATGGTATCTTATTGGAGCAATTATCTCATGTAGGTTTTTTCCGATTATTTCTTCTGCTTTATAACCAAATATTTCTTCTGCTGCCGGGTTCCAGAATGAAACTTTGCCATCGGGATCCATCATAACTATAGCATCCTGTGCAGAGTCTGTTATTGCCCTGAGTTTAGACTCACTTTCTTTGAGAGCCATTTGAGCTTTTCGATTTTCGGTAACTTCTCTTTGCACGCCAAAATGCCCTGTTATTCTACCCTCATTATCATACAGGCATGTATAGCTGCCTGTAATAATCATATCGGTTCCATCAAACTTTTTTTCGTGGGTGTCAATATCTAATTTGCCATCATCAAAAAACTTTTTCCATACAGATTTTCCGTGTTCAAGATTGTGTGCAAACAAATCATTTGGCGTGAGGCCAATAAAGTCTTCCCGTTTAGCCCGGTATTGCACAAGCATAGCATCATTAATCCTGGTAATTCTTTGGTGAGAAAAGACATAGTCGATTACTTCATCCTTTTTTGTTTTTTTATCCCATTTTACCGGCTTATCCAACATCATAAAGAAAAATCCTTCTTTTGACTGGTTAAAGAACAGCTCTAGCATTTTTTCGCTATCAATTAATTTGCCCGTTGTTTGTTCCAGCTTAAATTCAATATCTGAATTTTTATATGTGCCTGATGATTTGTTGTCATCAGGCTTGCTTCTCTTGTTATTCTTGCTATCCGGTAACTTGTTAGCCATATTCTATATTTTTAAAAACTCAAAAACCAAGCTTTTTCAATAAACGTTCAAAATCTTTGCTCTTAATTGGTTTTATAAGATATTCATCCATTCCTTCCCTCATGTATTTCTCCTTGTCGCTTTCAAATGCATTAGCGCTTAAACCATGTTAATCTTATAGACCAGCTCTTTCCTGTTTTCCTGCCAATTTTTTAAATCATACAGATTACTCTGCACCCCATAATTGAATTGCACTTTCCCAAAGTCCATTTGCAGGCGAGTCTGGAGGAATGGTTCAAACTGAAGCTCCTGATATTGTAATCCGGCACCCGCCCATAGCCTTATGATATAAGAACTATATATGTCATATTCAAACCAGCCCCGGTAGATGTCATTATCATGACGGATAGCAAAATTACATCGATAGGCAGGAGAAAGGGATAATTCAAATTCCGGAAATTGTTCTTCTTCAATACTTTTCCAAAAGGAAAAAGTATTTTTTTCTCTTGCAGGCTCAATATTGTCAAAACTGAGAGTGGTGATATTGGTAAATAGATCGTGTAGCCACATCTCCTCCCGGCCATAGAGATGTTCCAATTCTTTTCCTCTCAGTAAAATAGGAATCATTAGATCGTGATGAGTGATTCCGTGGTGATGAGCCGAATAACGCAAAAAATTATAAGCAATTTTGGGAGAATTAATTACAATCACGATATCTCCTGCATGTTCATGAGATAGCATTCCAAACAGGTTGGGTGGAACTGCAGGATATTCACTATCTCTGGACCAGGAAAGCCATTCTGAAGAAGTT
>JAWOBS010000209.1:0-15284 GCA_046484145.1 Bacteroidales bacterium | reverse complement strand
ATGGGTTTGGCATGGATGCCCAATGGTGTGACGACTGGCATCACTCACTACATTCTCTTTTAACAGGTGAGAAAAAAAGCTATTATCTAGATTTCGGCACAGTGGAGCATTTAGCTAAATCTTTCAATAATGCATTTGTATATGATGGATGTTTTTCAAGGTATAGAAAAAAAGTTTTTGGAACCTCAACAGAAAACATTCAAGATGACAAGTTTATTATTTACACTCAAAATCATGATCAAACAGGAAACAGGCCATTCGGTGAAAGGCTAAGCACATTAATCGATTTTGAAAAACTAAAACTTTCAGCAGGCGCACTTTTTTTCAGCCCATTTGTACCAATGATATTTATGGGAGAAGAATATGGCGAAGAAAGTCCGTTTCTATATTTCACAAGCCATGAAGATGAAAAGCTTGCTCAAAAAATAACACAATCAAGGAAAAGAGACTTCTTTGGCTTTCTGGGCAAACTACAACCTCCGGAACCTAATAGTGAAAGTACATTCAAAAGATCAAAACTAAAATGGGATTTTAATAATCATGATCATAAGAGCAGATTACTTGATTATTATAAAAAATGCATTGAACTACGCAAACAATATCCTTTATTAAAACACGGAAACAGGGGAAATTTCGAGGCAAGGACCACCGCAGAAAAAGGAATAATAACGCTTATACATAAAGGAGAAGAAGACTACATTATTGCCATTTTAAATTTTTCAGACAGAGAAGTCAAAACAATTATCCCCGAACTAAAAAACAACCCTCAACTTTTAATTAATTCGGCACATAAACAATGGGGCGGAAATATTAATGAACAGGAAAATCCTCTTATAAAAAACCACAATAATTACGAGCTTCAAATTGAAAAGAATTCAATTGTAGCATTTTTGGCAAAAGTTTAAAATTACTCTCTGTACAGGGATTGCCGATGGCTAAATATTATTTTGAGGTGCTAATTATTTTTTAATTTTTATCCCTCGCAAAAACCGCAAAATTAAATAAACGCAAAATTCGCAAAAACAGTGACAGAAAATGAAATATCTTATAAAGTTATTGGTGCAGCAATAAATATACATAAAAGTATAGGTGCCGGATTGTTAGAATCAGATTATGAGAATGCTTTAGCTTATGATTTAAAAGAGTTGGGGTTTGATGTTAGACAACAAGTTTCAATGCCTTTTATTTACAAAGAGATTAAGCAAGAAGTTGGTTGCCGAATTGACATAGTAGTTAACAACCTTTAAACTTTGCGTATTTAGCGCTTAAACTTTTGTGTGATTTGCGTGGAACTTTTTCACATAGCACCTCAAAATAATATTTAGCCTTGCCGATTTTTTGAAACCTAATCCGCCAAATACCTGCCTTGTATTATTCAGTAATTTTTACTATATTTGATTTTATCTGAAAAAAGACTGCTTTTTATCACATATAATCACAGTTTTTATTTATTTAAATTGTTTTTATTAATGCTTTTTTAAGTTATCAATAAAACAGGAATTATTTTTTGCAGTAATTAATATTATTAAAAAAGTCAACATATGGAAAACGATTTAGAAAACTCACCTCAAATAGAAGCTCTTATTTTTGACCTTGACGGTGTTATAACACAAACCCGGAAAACACATAAAAAAGCATGGAAAGAAATGTTTGATAATTTCTTTAAGGAATATGGGAAAAGGCAAAAACCCATGAGTGAATATGATTACCTGGAATACATTGACGGCAAGCCCCGTTATCAGGGAGTAAAAAGTTTTTTAAATTCCAGGGACATAAGTCTGCCATACGGCGATCCTTCTGATGAGCCGGGGTTTGACACTATTTGCGCACTTGGAAATATAAAAAATGATTTGTTTAATAAGGTTCTGGATCGCGATGGTGTTCAAATCTATGAAGATGCTCTTGAATCTTTAAAAAAATGGAAGCAACTAGGAATAAAAACTGCCATTGTCTCATCCAGCAAAAATTGCAAAAAAATCATTGAAGTAGCAGGTATTGAAGATCTTTTTGATACTCGTGTAGATGGAGTTATATCCCAGGAAATCGGATTAAAAGGCAAACCTGACCCTGATATATTTACTGAGGCAGCAAAAAATCTGGATGCCAATCCTGCAAAATCTGTAGTATTTGAAGATGCTATTTCCGGTGTAAAGGCCGGACAGGCAGGCTTTTTCGGCCTTGTTATTGGCGTAAACCGTTTCAATAATGCTAAGGCTTTGATTGAAAATGGTGCCGACATAACTATTGATGATTTTTCTGAATTAGACCTGTTTAACGAAGATATTATTGAAGACTATTTTACCTCTCAATTCAATCCAATATTTCCCAAAAATGAAGAGGTTTTCAAAATCCTGACAAAAAACAAACCTGCAATATTTTTAGATTATGATGGTACACTGACGCCTATTGTTCCCAGGCCGGAGGATGCCATAATCTCAAAAGAGATGAAGCAAACACTAAAAGAGCTTGCAAAGATTTTCACTGTTGCTGTTGTAACCGGCCGCGACAAAGAAGATGTTGAAAATCTTGTTGGGCTGAAGGAGTTAATCTACGCAGGAAGCCACGGTTATATAATTACCGGTCCTGATGGTTTATACATGGAGCATCCTGATTCAAAAAAAATTATTCCTGAACTAGATAAAATAGAAAAAGAAATCACACCCCTGCTTCAGGAAAAAACTAAGGGAACACAAATAGACCGGAAAAAATATGCAATAGGTATTCATTACCGCAATGCAAGAAAAGAGGATGAAAAAACAGTATATGAAATTGCTAACGAAATGATTGAAAAATATCCGGGACATAAGCTGGGTGAAGGGAAAAAAATCGTTGAAATTAAACCGGATATTGACTGGCATAAAGGAAAAGCAATAGAATGGATAATGGAGGCTTTAAATATTTCCGGCAAAAACAACACTATCCCTGTATTTATTGGTGATGACATTACAGATGAGGATGGATTTAAAACTATAAAGAAAGATGGAATAGGTATTCTTGTTGGCGGACATGGACAAAAAACAGATGCTGAATATTCACTTAAAAATGTTTACCAGGTTAGGGAATTCTTTAATGAATTAATTAATTTACACTCATAATCAAAACATTATAAACAACTAAAATTCCAGGCTCTATTTTATAAATATAGAAAAACAATAATAACATGAGTAATAAGAATTGGACAGTTACATATGATGGATTTAATAAAGAAGAGCACCCTTTACATGAAGCTTTATGCACTTTAGGCAACGGATATTTTGCCACACGTGGTGCTTTGGAAACTGAGAAAAATAAATCAAAAAACGGAAACGGCAAAGAATGGAATTACCCGGGCACATATCTAGCAGGCGGCTATAACAGAAGAAAGTCAAAAGTAAAAGACAAAACTATTGAGAATGAGGATCTTGTAAACTGGCCAAATTGGCTGTATCTCACTTTCAAAATTGATGATGGAGAGTGGTTTGATATTGAAGAATGTGAAATACTGGAATATAAAACTCATTTACATATAAAAGAATCCACACTTGAGAGAACAATTAAAATTCGCGATAAAAACGAGAGAGAAACTTCAATAATAAGCAAGCGCCTGCTTAGCATGGACAATCCTCATGCAGCAGCAATACAATGGAAATTTACTGCTGAAAACTGGGATGGTGAATTAAGGATTCGTTCGGGAATTGACGGCAACATCATTAATAATAATGTTGCGAGATATAGCGATTTAAACCAGGATCACATTGAAGTTCTTAATAAGGGAGATTATAAAGATAACTCCATATACCTGCTAAGCCATACTAAGCAATCACAAATATTAGTAGCTCAAGTAGCTAAAACCAATGTTTATTCAGACTCAGATAATTCTATCATTGAGGTAGTTACGTATAAAGACAAGGATTTCATCTCCAAAGATATAAGCATCAAATGCAAGCAAGGGAAAACTATTACAATTGAAAAAATAACAGCCTTGTATAATTCACGTGACATGGCTATTGCTGATCCTTTAAATGAAGCAAAAGCATTAACACAGAGGATTAAAAATTTTGATCAGCTATTAGAAAGACATAAAAATGCCTGGGGAGAGATATGGCAGTTTAATGATATTAACATCAAAACTTCTGAAGATATTGATCAACTGATATTACGCTTACATATTTTACATTTATATCAAACTGTATCTCCAAACAGTATTGATAAAGATATTGGCATTCCGGCAAGGGGCTGGCATGGAGAAGCATACCGCGGGCATATTTTCTGGGATGAGCTGTATATACAGCCATTTATTAATCTTCATGACCCTCAGCTTTCCCGGTCTTTATTAATGTATCGCTACAGGCGTTTGCCACAGGCAGTATTTGAGGCAGAAAATGCAGGATTTAAAGGGGCGTTATTTCCCTGGCAAAGCGGAAGCAATGGGCGTGAAGAAACTCAAATAATACACCTTAACCCGAAATCCGGGAGATGGCTGCCGGATGTTTCTCACCTTCAATATCATATTAATGCAGCAGTGCCTTATAATGTTTGGCAATATTATCAAAGTACAGGTGACATGGATTTCTTATTATCCCATGGTGCAGAGATTATTCTTTCAACTGCTTTGTTTTGGGCAAGCATTGCTTCTTACAATGAAGAAAGAAAAAGATATGAAATTAAAAAAGTGATGGGCCCTGATGAATACCATACCCACTACCCTGATGCTGCAGAAGATGATCCGGGATTAAACAACAATGCATATACGAATATTATGGCTGTTTGGGTTCTTCAACGTGCTATTGAATTACTTGGCCTCTTTGACGAGGTTTGCTCTGATAATCTCAAAAACACGGTAGGCTTCTGCGATAAAGATGTTGAAAAATGGAAAGCTATTACAAATAAAATGTACATTCCGTTTAAGGATAGTATTATTATGCAGTTTGAAGGTTATGAAAAACTTAAAGAACTTGACTGGGAACATTATTACAAAAAATACGGTTCAGAATCATTAAGGCTTGATCGCATATTAGAAAGTGAAGGAGATTCATGCAATTATTATAAAGCAAGCAAACAAGCTGACGTGATAATGCTGTTCTACTTATTCTCAAAAGAGGAGCTTGCAAATGTTTTCGAAAAACTGGGATATGATTTTAAACCGGAACACATTCCGGAAAACATAGAATATTACCGCAAAAGAACTGCCCATGGCTCTACTCTTAGCCAGGTTATTCATTCATGGGTATATGCACGTTCGCATCGTAAAGAATCCTGGAAGCATTTTAAAAAAGCACTGATTAGTGATTTCAGGGATGTGCAAGGTGGCACAACCCATGAAGGCATACACCTTGGCGCTATGGCCGGAACAATTGACCTGATACACAGGTGCTATTCAGGCCTGGAGATCAGGGATGATGTGCTTTGGTTTAACCCCAAATTACCTGATGATATTAAAGAAGTGTCGTTTTTCCTGCGTTTTAGAGGCCACTGGATGAAACTTAATATAAGCCATGAAAAACTGGAAATTCTATTTGACAAAGGATGGGCAAACCCGGTTACCATTGGGGTAAAAGGCAAAACTTATCTTTTTGAAACTAATGACAAAAAAGTATTTAATTTGTAAAACAAAAAATATGAGACTATTAATTATATCAAACCGATTACCTGTTGCAGTTAAAAAAACAAACAACAAATTTGAGTTTGAAAAAAGTGCCGGAGGCTTAGTCTCCGGCCTTAGTGATTTTTTAAATGGGCTGGGAAAGTCGGAAGAAGATATTGACAGCTATATCTGGATGGGATGGCCCGGAATGACAATTGAAAAAGAAAATGAAGATTATATAAAAAGCACTGTTGAAAGAGAGTATAATGCTTCCCCTGTATTCTTATCACAAAAATTAATGGACAAGGTTTACCTGGGCTTTTGCAACAAAACGATATGGCCAATATTTCATTATTTCCCAAACTATGCAAGTTTTGACAATGAGTTTTGGTCTGAATATAAAAAGCTGAACGAAATATTCTGTGAGAAGGTTCTTAATGTTGTACAGCCGGATGACATTATTTGGATTCACGATTATCATTTAATGCTTTTGCCTGCACTTTTACGGGAAAAAGTAAACAACCCTATTGGCTTTTTCCTGCACATACCATTTCCTGCTTTTGAAGTTTACCGTTTATTCCCGAAAGAAAGCAGGACAGCCATACTGGAAGGCCTGCTGGGTGCCGACCTGATTGGATTTCACACACATGATTATACCCAGTATTTTCTTAATGCAGCGTTAAGAATATTGGGTAAAGAAAACCACATGGGAACCATTGACCTTCCTGACAGGGTTGTTAAGGTAAATACGTTCCCAATGGGAATAGAGTTTGAAAAGTTTCACAACATGGATGTTTCTCCATTTCCTTCGGAAAAACCCGGCCCAAATGAACAGAAAATAGTATTGTCGGTTGACAGGCTGGATTATTCTAAAGGAATAATAAACAGGCTTCAGGGCTTTGAGCTTTTCCTTAAAAATCATCCGGAATGGCATGAAAAAGTATTCATGAACATGATTGTTGTCCCTTCAAGAACCGGCGTTAAGTCATATCAGAAGATTAAAAGAAAACTGGATGAGCTTGTAGGTAATATCAACGGTAACTTTGGCAGCATAAACTGGACTCCGGTAATTTATCAATACACATCATTACCCCACAAAGAACTAATAGCTCAGTACCGTATGAGTGCTGTGTCGCTTATCACTCCATTGCGCGATGGGATGAACCTCGTTGCAAAAGAATATATTGCTTCGCTAAAAGATCAAAAAGGTGTCCTCGTTTTAAGTGAATTCACGGGCGCAGCAAAAGAGCTGAGTGAAACAATCATTATCAATCCTAATAACATTAATGAAATTGCAGAAGGTATAAATGAAGCTTTAAATATTCCGGAGAAAGAACAAATAAGGCGCAACAACTTAATGCAAAAACGCCTGAAAAGGTACAATGTTACTAAATGGGCAAATGATTTTGTTGATGGCCTTTTAGAAATCAGCCAAATATCAAGGTTTACCTCGAAATCTAAATTATTAAAACCTGAGATCACAAATAAATTACTCAAACAATACCAAAAAGCAAAAAACAGGATAATTATTGTAAACTATGACGGTACGCTGGTTCCATATACCACAGAACCTCAAAATGCCCATCCTCCTAAAAGCCTTTTAAACTTGCTGGAAAATCTCAACAAGACGGATAAAACAGATATTGTGATTATCAGTGGGAGAAGCAAAGAAGACCTTGACACATGGCTGGGTAAAACGCCTGTAAACATAACAGCAGAACATGGCACATGGATACATGAAGTAAATGACGAGGAGTGGAGGTTATTCAAACCCTTGTCTAACGAATGGAAGGAAGAAATTTTACCAATACTTGAAATGTATACTGACCGTTTACCCGGATCCTTTATTGAAGAGCGGGAATATTCTATAGCATGGCATTACCACAGGGCAGACATCGAACAAGCATCTTTTCTGAGCAAGGAAGTAAGCGATCACTTATTGTCAATTACAACAAATATTGGCGTACAGGTACTTCATGGGAAAAAAGTTATCGAAGTAAGTAACTCAGGAATTAACAAAGGAGAACTGGCTATGCACTGGCTGTCGCGTAAAAACTACGACTTTTCACTGGCAATAGGCGCAGGCTGGTCTGATGAGCTATTATTCCAAACTTTGCCTAAGCACGCGTGGACAATGCGTGTAGGCATGCTAAAAACCCATGCGGATTATGTAATAAAAAAACAAAATGACGTTATTACTCTGTTAAAAGAGATTGACAAACACTAGCTTTATTGAACTTTTTATTGATTACATCCAATATAAAAGTTAATTATCTTTATATTTGAATGCTAAGATATTTATATCCTAATTTTCGGTTAATAACTAACACAATACCGTCATGAAGAAAAATGATATAATACTAATTGTTTCCACTTTGCTGTTTTCAGTTCTGTTTTACAAGCAATTTGCAGGAATTAACTTTTTATTGTTTTCACTTGGGCTTTGCTTTTTTACGGCTATCACTAAACCGGAAATCACAAAAAACAAGCTCTGGATATTTGCATCGGCTTTAACAATTGCCGGTGGATTTGCTATTTTTCTGAATTCCACCATCTTATCTGTGATAGCCTGGTTTATTGCTGCATCTTACCTGGCAGGCGTTACGGCAAGCAATAACGCAAGCCCGGGAACAGCAGTCTCATATTCCGTCTTCTCTTATATTACCTCTATTGGGTTTATGTTTGTTGATATGGTTGAGAGGTCGTACAAGCGTAACCGGACAAAAAAACGAAAAATAAACTGGAATGCAGTGTTCACAATGTCTGTTTTTATAATAATTGTGGTATTGTTGTTCTTCTTCATGTATCAAAAAGCAAACCCCCTGTTTAAAGAGATTACCAAATTTATAAACCTCGACTTTCTTTCTTTCCAGTGGATAATGTTTACATTTTGGGGGTTCTTAATGATGTACGGTTTTATTTATGTCAGGTACATTAGAAAAATTGATGCCTATGAAACTTTATCTCCCCAATACATTAATAAAGAAAAATGCGAATTAATGCCCAATAAATTCCTTTGGTTTACCATAGATGAAAAAATAGAGTTTAAATCAGGAATTATTTTATTACTGCTCTTAAACATAATGATACTGACAATTAATGTACTTGATATATCATATCTTTGGTCGGGAGCAAAACTTCCGGAAGGGTTTACTTTTGCCGGATATTTGCATCAGGGCATTTATACTCTTATTTTCTCTTCAGTGCTGGCAATTTTACTTATTCTATTTGTCTTTAGAGGAAAACTCAATTTTATACAGAGCAACAAATACCTTAAATGGTTAGCACTCGCATGGATAGCTCAAAACATACTGATATCAGTTTCCTGTTCATACAGAAATATTATTTACATCTCAAATTATGCCCTTACTTATAAAAGGATAACCATTTTTGTCCTTCTTTTTCTTGTAATTGTGGGACTTATAACAGCTATTATAAAGATTAACAAAACAAAAAATATTTATTTTCTTTACCGCTTTAATAGCTTTGTAGTAATCGCTGTGTTGGTATTTACCTCCCTTATAAACTGGGATAAAATCATTACAAGATATAATCTAAAACACAGCATAAACCCTGATATAGAATATCTTTCAACCCTTAACCACTCAGGGATACCCGACCTCCTTGAGTTCATTGAAACAGATTATATTGAAGAAGAGAGACATTCAACAGTAAAAACTAATGCCTTTTATGACAACAGCATACACTCAATAGAAAACAGAATATACGATAAAGCTTATAAATTGCTGGAACGCCGGCATAATTACGGATGGCGATCATACAACCTTTCAGTAGACAGGACGATCAGCAAAATTAATAAGTTGTATAAAGAAGGCCCTCTTAATAAATTTGTTCTACGTGATAAAAATGATTTTGACATTTCTCTTCTTTATAGTTTTTCTGAGCTAAACTCATTAATTCTGGCCAGGGTTAATATGAAAAAAGACTTTCATTTAACCGACCTTGAAACTTTTGCTAATCTTAAAGAATTAAAAATGGCCAAAATGGACTTAGACTCGATTAATAAGCTTCCGGAATTTACAAACCTTGAATATGTTGATTTTTCACAAAACAACATAAGCAATTTTGAAAGGCTCGCTAAATATGACAGGCTAAAAAGCATAATAATTGATGATAATCCGGTAACTGACATAAGCTTTGTAAAAGAAATACCGGGGCTTGAGCATTTAAGCATTTCAAAAACCGGCATAAAAGATCTTTCAGTATTATCGCATTTGGAAAATCTCAAAAGCCTGCATGTTTCAAATATGACTAAAACAGATTTTAAAACACTTCCGGAATGCCGCAAGCTCAATGAAATAGACCTATCTTACAACGATAATCTTTATGCATACAAAAACATTCCTGCAGTAATTTCTAATGCTCCAAACCTGGAAAATGTATATTTGAGGTCTATTTCTATCAGATCCTTAACATTTTTCACCGATCCGGTTGTTAAGCTGAGAAATAGAATGTTAGTAACCGGCAATGCCGTTGACACAGAAGTTTTACAAAACATAAAACTCCTTGATATTGCCCAAAACAACCTCCATGACTTACGTGGCCTCGAAGAATTTAAAGGTATCAAAACCCTTAACGCATCTTCAAACAGGATACAAAACATTAGCAATGTTAAGAATGTCCCAAATTTAGAAACATTATACCTACAAGACAACCCGGTAGAAAGCATTAATGACATCAGACAACTGAAATCGTTGAAGTCTATACATTTTTCCGGATTTAAATTCAGCGATATTAGTGCTTTATCATCTCTCAGCTCTATCAAGGCTCTTACACTTTCAAGGGGAACAATCCAGGAAACAAGCCCTTTAACCGAGCTAAAAGAACTGGAGTATCTTGACCTTAGCAAAACTCATATTCCTTCATTGGATTTTATTGAAGAGATGACTTCTTTGAAATACATTGATCTCTCATTTTATTCCGGTGACGATCTGGAAAAACTATTACTTTGTCCTTCACTGGAAGTGATTGTTATTCCGCCGTCTATCTCAAAGGAATTAGAAAACAAATTAAGAGAAGAGATACCTCAAATTAAAATTATTTTTGATTATAAGCCAACGGATAAAAGCTACTATTTATCTAAATATGCTAAATAATTTAAGATAATTGCCTATTCATGTAAAAATTGTTAAACTCTATAGGTATAATACAATATTATGTACTTTTATGAAACAAACCCGGATTGCAAATGCCTTAAGGTTTGTTCTTAACGGATTATTAATTGCATAAAAATCATAAAAATGTTCAAGTATAAAAGTATTATTGCAAAGCTTTTTCTAGCAATAACAGTTTCCTTATATTCATGTAATTACAATGAAAAGTCTTTAACAGAGCAAGCCGATGAAATTCATGAATCTATTCTAACTCTTGACAGTCATGTTGACACACCCTTGATGTATTCAAGGGAAGGCTTTGACATGGCAAAGCATAATGAGATTGGCAAATTAGATTTCCCCAGGATGAATCAAGGAGGTCTGGATGCGGTATTCTTTGCGGTTTTTCTAGGGCAGGGCTCCGGAACCCCGGAAGCATACGAAACTGCTAAAAGAAGAGCGTTTAATGTATTCAATCAAACTCTTGAATCACTCAAAAAGAACTCTGACATTGCCGGGCTTGCAACAACTTCCGATGATGCTTACCGCCTCAAAAAAGAAGGCAAAAAAGCAGTTTATATTGGAGTTGAAAACGGATATCCTATTGGTTACGACTTAGAAATACTTCACGAATTTTACAGTTTAGGAGCTCGTTACTTAGGAATAGTACACTCTGCAAATAATCATTTGGCTGACTCATCCAGTGACCCTGAAGGAGAAGAGCATGGAGGACTCTCGGAGTTTGGTAAAGAAATAATTCCCGAACTCAACCGCATGGGTATGATGGTTGATGTTTCCCATATTTCCGACAAGGCATTCTATGATGTAGTTAAAATTTCAAAAGCTCCGATAATTGCATCTCATTCTAACGCTCGCTCAATCTGCAATCATAACAGAAACCTTGATGATAACATGCTGAAAGCTTTAGCTGATAATGGCGGGGTAATCCAACTTTGCCTCCTTAGTGCCTATGTCAAGGAAACTGAAAGAAACCCTCAGAGAGACTCTGCAATTGCAGTATTAAGAAAGACCTACAATAATTACCGGGATCTTTCTGACGAAGAATTAGATACTGTAAGGCGTAAATGGTCTGAGATTAACAAAAAATATCCCGCTGAACTTGCCACCGTTTCAGATCTTGTTGACCACGTTGATTATGTTGCTGAATTGATTGGTATTGACCACATTGGTATTGGGTCAGATTTTGATGGAGGTGGTGGCCTTGAAGACTGCAAGGATGTTTCTGAAATGAAAAATATTACTGTTGAATTACTACGTCGAGGGTATTCAAAAAAAGACATTGAAAAAATCTGGGGCGGAAACTTTATGAGAGTTTTTAAAGAAGTTGAGAAATACGCTGAAAAGTTTAACAGCTAAATATAGTTTATGAGTATTAAGAATATTATTTTTGATCTGGGCGGAGTAATTCTAAATGTTGACTATCATAAGTCTATCAATAAATTTAAATCACTTGGCATAGCAGACTTTGAAAAACTCTTCACACAAGCCAAACAGAACAAACTATTTGACCTTCTCGACACAGGAGAAATATCTCCCGAAGGATTTCGCGATAAAATCAGAGAATATGGCAATACAAATCTAACAGACAATCAAATTGATGAAGCCTGGAATGCTATGTTGCTCGACCTGCCAAAAGAAAGAATTGAGCTTCTTCAAAAAGTTAAGAAAAAGTACAGAACATTCCTGCTTAGCAATACAAATGCTATACACTATCCGGAATACATGAGATATATGAAGTCTGAGTTTGGAGTGGAAAATCTCTCAGAGCTATTTGAAAAAGAATATTTATCTCATGAAATTGGCATGCGCAAGCCAAACACTGAAACCTTTACACATATTACCAGGGAACAAGGCCTCAATCCACAGGAAACCCTTTTTATTGATGACACTAAGCAGCATGTTGAAGGCGCTCGAAAAGCAGGCTTAAATGCCTATTGGCTGGATATTACCAAAGGAAGCATTATTGATATTTTTGATAATGATTTGAATTTTAAAAAGGATATAAATAATAATTTATAAAAATGAATATAAGAAAAGCTGAGGAAAGTGATTTTCCCAAAATAATAGAGTTAATCAAAGAGCTGGCAACCTTTGAAAAAGCTCCGGAAAAAGTTACTAATACAGTGGAGCAAATGAAAAATGAAAAAGAGTATTTTCATTGCTTTGTGGCAGAAAATGAAACCGATGGAATTATAGCTTTTGCTCTTTACTTTTTTGCTTATTATACATGGGTGGGAAAATCATTATACCTTGATGACATCTA
Source organism: Bacteroidales bacterium (assembly GCA_046484145.1). Taxonomy (GTDB): domain Bacteria; phylum Bacteroidota; class Bacteroidia; order Bacteroidales; family UBA7960; genus PWND01. The sequence continues at coordinate 2,323 of JAWOBS010000209.1, read as the reverse complement.
TGTTAAAGAAGAATTCAGGGGTAAAAAGGCCGGCTATAAGCTGCTCACAAAAATATTTGAAGTAGCAAAAAAAGAAAATTGCAAAAGAATTCGCTGGCAGGTTTTAAACTGGAACACCGATGCACTGGAGTTTTATAAAAAAATTGGTGCAACAACAGATGATGAATGGATAAATTGCGACATTGTTAGTATATAAGGGTGATGGGTGATGGGTGACGGGTGATCGGTGACGGGTGACGGGTGACGAGTGATTGGTGACGGGTAAAGAAAGATAAACCATATAAGGCATATAAGGGTATTTAAGGGTAAGGGTTTGGCGTTTGACCATGCCTGAATAGGATTGGCAAGAATGTTTTGCATTTTTTATCCGTAAAAATCCGTTCAATCCGTGTCATCAGTGTTCCTGATGGGTGACGGGTGATGGGTGACGAGTGACGGGTAAAAAAGATAAACCATATAAGGCATGTAAGGGTATTTAAGGTTTGCCGGGACTACCAGATCACTCATCACCCGTCACCCGTCACCGATTACCCATCACCGATTACCCATTACCGATAACCCATCACCCATCACGGAGGGCCAGCTCTTTTATCTGTTCAAAGATACCCTTGACTTCTTCTGGTTCTACAGCTGTATATAGTTTTATTCTAAATGCTTTAAAATCTTTTATGCCTTTAAAATAAGTTGAATAATGCTTCCTCATTTCGTAAATAGCAGTTTTTTCACCTTTCCACTTTACTGACATTTCAAAATGCTTTTTACAAACCTCAGCCCTTTCAATAATATCAGGAGGAGATATTGTTTTCCCTGTCTCAATATAGCTTTTAACTTCCTTAAAAACCCATGGGTTTCCAATAGCAGCACGTCCTATCATAACACCATCGACTCCATATTTGTCAATTGCATTTTTTACATCTTGACCGCATTTAATATCTCCATTACCTATGATAGGAATTTTCATCCTCTGGTTATTTTTCACCTCACCGATCAAAGTCCAGTCGGCAGTTCCTTTATATAGCTGACAGCGAGTGCGGGCATGAATTGCCAGCAGAGCAATGCCAGTATCCTGAAGTCTTTCGGAAAGCTCAACAATATTTTTGCTCTGCATATCCCACCCCAGACGTGTTTTAACAGAAACCGGCAATTTGACAGCCTTTACAACTTCCTCTGTCATTTTAATCATCTTATCAGGGTCATTTAGCATCCCCGCTCCTGCCCCTTTTGTTGCAACCTTCTTTACCGGACAACCAAAATTTATATCAATAAAATCAGGCTTGAAAGTCTCAACAATTTTGGCAGCTTCAACCATAGCATCAATATCAGAGCCGAAAATTTGTATAGATACAGGCCTTTCACCTGGATAAATATCCAGTTTATGCTTGCTTTTTACAGAACCACGAATTAAGCCATCACTGGAAACGAACTCACTATAAACCCAGTCGGCACCCATTTCCCGGCATATTACACGAAAGGGCGGATCCGTAACATCTTCCATAGGAGCAAGGATAACAGGCTCCTTATTAAAAGTCATATTTCCAATATCTATTGATTTCACAGGCTGATTAATAAAAGATTTATTACTTTTGGCATCGATTTGCAAATTTAAAGAAAATCAGTAATGAGAGATAAAGGAATTATTGGAAGCTTTCATCCGGCGGGAAAACTCTTTTTTTTATTCTTATTAATCTTTATTAGTGTTTCAATTACTTCTTTTATTGGAATGCTGGTTGCCATACCATTCTGGGAATTTTCATTTCACGATCTTCTTGATGGCACCTTTACTGAAAACATCAGCGGCCTTACAAACTTTAACAAATATTTACAATCAATAAGCCATTTAGGCTTATTTATAATTCCGGCATTTATTTTTGCATGGCTTGTACAAAGAAATTTTTTTAAATATTTCAGATTCAACAACAAACCTGATTTAAGGCAAGTCTTTCTGGGTATATGTGTCATTTTTGCATCCCTTCCATTGATTAATTTTTTGGTAGAAATAAATATGGAGCTCAGCCTGCCACCATATCTTAAATCTGTGGAAATATGGATGATAAATGCTGAAGAGGCTGCAATGGAGCTTACAGAAGAATTTTTAAGCGTAAAAACTCCAAAGGGGCTTATTATAAACATTATTGTTATTGCTGTTATTCCGGCATAAGCGATCCACCAAAACAAGGTGGTAAACCCCATGCGGAAGGCCACGTAGGAAAAGTTGGCGATAGCGATCGGCCCTCCCAGCTGCCGGGTGGAGGCTTCCCCCGTGAACAGGTCCTTGATAAAATTAACCACCAGGAAGGCCCATTGGGAGGTTTCCCCGACGGCC
>JAWOBS010000164.1:0-8007 GCA_046484145.1 Bacteroidales bacterium | reverse complement strand
GATTCAAGATTACAAGGCCATCCTGCAACAGAGGAAGGTTTGCCGGGTGTTAGAATTGCCAGCGGATCCCTGGGGCAGGGTTTGAGCGCTGCTTGTGGCGCGGCACTTGCAAAGAAGCTAAACAATGATAAGAACTTTGTTTATTGTTTAATGGGTGATGGCGAACTTCAGGAAGGACAGATATGGGAAGCTGCTATGTTTGCTGCCGGAAGAAAAATTGATAATATTATTGGTATAATTGATTATAACAACAAACAAATTGACGGGCCGGTAGATGAGATAATGCCACTGCTTGATTTGAAAGCTAAATGGGAATCTTTTGGATGGCAAGTGCTGGAAATGGATGGAAATATAATGGAAGAAGTTCTTGATACTATTCCAAAAGCGCAAGAACTTTGTGGTAAAGGCAAACCGGTTATAATACTTATGAAAACAGAAATGGGTTATGGTGTTGACTTTATGATGGGTACACACAAATGGCATGGTAGTCCGCCAAGTGATGAGCAACTTGAAAAGGCATTATCAAACTTTGAAGAAACACTTGGAGATTACTAATTATTATTTGGTAACAGAATAAAATAATGTACGTATACGTTTAGAGTAAATACTATTTTGAAGAAACCCACATTGATACGAAGCTATTACATATTAGCATTATTGATTTTTTTCTTAGCCTCTGCACAGGTTCAGGCGCAAAGAAACACTGAGCCGGAGGCTGAACCACCATTAACCAGAATATTGTTTGTGTTTGATGCTTCGCAGAGCATGTTTGCCCGTTGGCAAAGTGATATGCGCATCACAATAGCCAGGACTTTACTCACAGAATTACTTGACAGTCTGGAGCAAGTTGACAACCTTGAATTAGCTTTAAGAGTTTACGGGCATCAGAAGAGATATCCTCCACAGGATTGCGATGATACCAGGCTGGAAGTGCCCTTTGCTCCTGATAATGCCGGCCGTATAAGGCACAGGCTAAGAACTATCACACCCCGGGGAACTACGCCTATTGCAATGTCACTGGAAGCTGCACGCCATGATTTTCCTCCTTGTGATGAGGGTGAATGCAGAAACATTATTGTGCTAATTACAGATGGTATTGAAGAGTGCGGCGGTGATCCCTGTGTTGTTTCCCGTGCACTTCAAAAAGATGGAATTGTCCTTAAACCTTTTGTTATAGGCATTGGCCGTGATTTTAAATCTGAGTTTGATTGTGTTGGCCATTATTTCGACGCAACCAGTGAGAATGAGTTCAGAGAAAGCCTTAAGGTTGTTATTTCACAAGCACTTGACAATACTACTGCACAAGTTAACTTGCTTGATATAAACAAAAAACCTACCGAAACCAATGTCCCGATCACTTTTTATGATAAAGTTAGTGGTAAGATATTGAAAAACATTATACATACAATGAATGTCAGGGGTAATCCTGATACTCTTTATTATTTTGATCCCCTGGTAACATATGACATGGTTGTTCATTCTATTCCGCCTATTGAAGTTAAAGACATATCAATACATGCAGGAAAACATAACATTATCGCTGCTGATGCACCACAAGGCAGTTTGAGTTTGTCGGTTGGGGGACGCACGCAAATGAATTACCAAACTATTATCAGGCAATCCGGAGAAGCAAAAACACTTCATGTTCAAAAATTCTCAGAAGTTGTAAAATATCTTGTTGGTAACTATGATTTGGAAATACTATCGCTTCCCAGGATCACAGTTAAAGATGTTGAGATTAAGCAAAGTCATAATACAAAAGTAGAAATCCCCGGTCCCGGAATAGCAGTCGTAAGACTTCCTGCACCCGGCTTTGCAAAGCTTTTCGAAGAAAAAGGCAATGAGCTGATTGAGGTTTACACCTTTAGGGAAGATATTTTAAATGAGACATTATACCTCCAACCAGGAAGATACAGGGTGGTATATCGCTCAAGAGCATCAACAAGCACTGTCTTTACAATGGAAAAAAGCTTCGATATTGACTCAGGAAGTACGACGACAATTCAGTTTTAATAGAGCTTACAAAACTTTATATCCTATCTCAAAATAATTGGAAGTTTATTAAAGTTGTGTCATCAATTTGATCTTCATTTGATTTATGATTCACCCATTCATTTTCAAAAATGGCATTTTGTCCTTCAAAAGACTCATTTATAGTATTAGTTAGCAGTTCTTCAAATCTTATACGGCTGAATTTTTTTCCCTCGGGCGACATTTGGTCAAAATAACCGTCGGTACACATATGTATCCTTGTGCCCGGCTTATATTCAATTGATTTTTTGTCAAAAACCAAAGTATTTTTTTTCTTAATTCCACCAAGTGAAGCCTTATTTGATTCTAATTTCTTAATAACAGAGCTATCAGATATGTATAAAGAAATATTAGCACCTGCATAAACTATTTGCCTGCTTTTAGTATTAATAAACAGTAATGCCATATCCATTCCATCATAATTATGAAAATGTTCGTCTTGTTGTTTTAGTGAATTAATAATCTCTTCATTAACCATGCTTAATACCATTGCCGGATCACTGGTTTTTTTATCTATAATCACTTTCTTTAATATACCATCTCCAATCATAGCCATGAGAGCGCCCGGTACGCCATGCCCTGTGCAATCTACTAAAGCAAAAACATCATTATCCCCAACTTTTTCATACCAATAAAAATCTCCTGAAACAATATCCCGGGGCTTATACATTATATAGTGCTTGTCGGAAAAGTTTGCAAAATTCTTGTGATAAGGCAATGTAATCTTTTGAATGGTCTTTGCGTATTGAATATTGTCAGTTAACTTTTTATTGGAAGATTTTAGTGCAATGTTTGTTAATTCTAATTTGTCCTTTTGTTTTTCAATTTCATTTCGCTGAGCAATAATTTCCTGCTGTTTCGTTTTTAACTCTTCATTTTTTTCTAGTATTTCAGCTTTTTGCATATTTAATAATCCGACATGTTTTTGTTTAATGCGATACCCCCGATAAATAAGGTAAATTATTAATGATAATACAATTAAGGAAATTATCAGGGTATTTCTGATTCTTATTTGCTTGTTAATTAATTGCTTTTGTTTAAACTCTTTCTCTTCCTGGAGCAAGCGTTGTAGCTCTTTTTCTTTCTCAAATTTGGCTTCCAGTTCTATGGAAGTTAATAGCCTGATAATATCATCTTTTTTAGAAATATCTTTCATTTCATTATACAGGGATAAACTTTCATATGCTTTTCTGTATTCTCCGGTTTTTGCATACAGCAGGTATAAATCTTTAGCAGAAGATTCAATTTCATATGGAATAGCAATGTTTTTTGCAATATCAAGGCTTTTATTATAAAACAATAAAGCTTGATCATTTTCTCCAATACTTTCGTAATATTCACCTAAGGTCTGGTAAGAGTTTTTCACTCCCTGTAAATCGTTAATTTCCTGTCTTATTTCCAGGGAATTAACAAGATATTTATAAGCAGAATCCGGCATATTCATTTTTAAAAATACACCACCAATATTATTATAAGACCTGCTTAATTCTCTTTGATTATAGCCCAGTTTATTATAGATGTCAATAACTTGCCTGTAGTATTCAAGAGCTTTTGCATCTTCACTGCGTGAGGAAAAAATATTGGCAATATTATTCAGAGTACCTGCATATCCGGTAGAATCATTTATGTTCTTATAAATGCCCAGAATCTCATTATATAACTCAAGTGCTTTATCATTTAATTCCTGGTAATTGTATAAAACCGCAATATTATTTATTGCTTTCGCCCTGCCTTTTTCGTTTTCTGCTTTATTAAAAAGGTCTCTACTTTCAACAAAAAGCTCCATAGCATTGGTATAATCAACATTATAAAATTTCAGCAAGCCAAATAACCTTTTTGCTTCAGCTTTACCTGACAAATAGCCAATACTGTCCGAACGGTGTTCAGCTTCAATCAATATATCATTGGCTATGGAAGAATCCTGACTTCCGGTTATATAAGCTTGTTCCAAAAGGCTGTCAATGCGTTTTATTTCATCGGTGTCTTGTGCTACAAGTAATTGCGAAATGAATAAAACGAGTAAAAATAAAATAATATGCATTCTGATAAATTTATACAAACGTAAATTTATATTAACAACACTATTTCTAAAAAAATGTTCCGACAAATATTAAAAAGATGTTTGAATTATTTATAAGTATAAATACAGAAAAATAATTTATTTTTGCCGTTTTTTACAGGAAAATTATAAATATTATAATAATGTTACAAGAATCCTCCACCTGCAGGAAAATGATTTTCTTTAAACGCTGGACACGTAAATCTTTTGCCGTGTTTGCAAGTTTGGGAAAGACAATACATATAGGTGTATTATTAAGCTGCTGTTCTATGCTTGTTATTCCTGTATATACATATTCACAGAATCATATCCATCCAAATGACAGTACTGAAAAGGAAGAAACTCTCGAAGAAGTCGTTGTAAGTGCATCAAAAGCTCCGCAGCTGCAATCTCAGCTAATGCGGGTAGTACAAATTATCAGCAGGGCAGAGATTGAGCGATCCCCTGCAGATGACATTGCAAGCTTGCTTGAATACGCCAGGGGTGTCGATATAAGGCAAAGAGGCAGTATGGGAATGCAGGCAGACATAAGTATCAGGGGCGGCTCATTTGAACAAACATTAATTTTATTAAACGGAATTAACATTTCTGACCCGCAAAGCGGACATCATAATTTAAATATTCCTGTTGATTTTGAAAGTATTGAACGCATTGAAATACTTCAGGGCGCCGGTGCACGGATGTACGGGCCTAATGCATTTAATGGAGCAGTGAATATTATTACAAAAGATCCCGGTGAGAAGCAACTCAATGTTTCACTTACAGGCGGACAATATTCATTTGCTTCCTCAGCCTTATCAGGGGGATTTAAGACAGGGCCTGTAAGCCATTTTATTGCTGTAAACGGAAAAACAAGCGATGGTTTTATTGATAATACGGATTTTAAAAGCGGAAATATTTTTTACAACTCTGATTTTCAGTCTGATTATGGCAAAATTAATGCACAAGCCGGGTATAACAATAAAGCTTTTGGCGCAAATAGTTTTTACACACCGCTGTTTCCAAACCAGTTTGAACAAACAACAACTCTTTTTTCATCTCTAGCCTGGAAGCCGGCCGGTAAAATTAACATAAAACCTACAGTTTACTGGAGGCAACACACCGATAGATTTGAGCTTTTCAGATATGATGCACCCGATTGGTATAACGGCCATAATTACCACTTAAGCAATGTGGTGGGGGCAAAAATCAAGTGGTTTTATATTAGCAATTATGGGAAAAGCTCGGCTGCTTTAGATTACAGGCACGAGAATATTTTTAGCAATGTTATAGGCCTGGAATTGCAAAATCCTAAAAAAGCTTCCGCTTATGATGATGTCTTTTATACAAAATATTATGATAGAACAGGCTTAAGCATGATGCTTGAACATAATATTTATTTAGACAAAATTTCAATCTCAGGAGGTGTGCTGACATATTATAGCACAGCACTTGAAAATGATATAAATTTTTTTCCGGGCATTGATCTTGGCTGGGAGTTTTTTGACAATTACAGGTTTGTAGCATCAGCCAACAGAACCTTAAGACTTCCAAGTTTTACAGAGATGTTTTATAATAGTCCGGCACATATTTCTAATCCTTACCTTCAACCGGAAAAGGCATATTCAGTGGAAAGTGGGTTTGTTAATAATAATAAGGATTTTTCAATTGAAGCAAATGCTTTCAGGCGGTGGGGGATAAATATGATTGATTGGGTTATGTTTGAAGGAGATACTAAGTGGCAAAGCATGAATCACACAAATATCAATGTAAGCGGATTCGAACTGTTTATTAAAAAACCACTATTATTCAGGCTTCTTAATAATCATTATAATTCATCGCTTTCATTGAACTATACATATATAGCAGCAGATAAGCATAGTGGAGAAATGATCTCACAATATGCCCTTGACTATATGAAGCACAAACTGGATGTCAAATTTGCACTATTATATAAAAACGGTGGTTTAAATATTAATATCGGCCGCCGTGAAAGGGCAGGAGGTTATATGCTGTTTGAAGATGGAGTTTACACAGAAAAAATTGACTTTAAGCCTTTCTGGATGACAGATATAAAAATATTCTACACCATAAATAAAGTATATCTTTCTTTCGAAGTAATAAATATTTTTGATGTAGAATATGTAGATATTGCAAATGTTCCACAAGCGGGAAGATGGGCAAAATTAGGCTTGAAATACAGTTTAGGCTATGATAATATTAGAAACTAATACAGCTTAAGCTTTACTTCTTTTATAATTCTTTGTTCTTTGGCCGGTTCCTTTCGGTTTCCTTCTCTTGTCAAATGATTTTTTGCGTGTTGAACTATTTTCTGAGTATTTTTTCTTTTTAAAACCTTCAGATGATTTCGGCGCATTTGCAGTTTCTATTCTAATTCCCTGTGGATTAAGGCTTTCATCTGCAAATGATTTTTTAAGTAAATCAACAGCAGCCGGATCAACATCAATAAATGAAAATGAATGCATTAGGTCAATCCTTCCAATGTTTATATCCCTGGTTTTTGTAACGTCGTTTATCAAACCAATTATTCCCGGTACATTATACCTGTCTTTACGCCCTACACTTATAAACATCCTCTGATAATTGTCGGATCTTGAGCTGGGTGCCCTTCCATTATCTTCGACATTTAGATCCTTGGCATTTCTGTAGTAATCGAGAAACCTGTTAAATTCAAGAGATACAAATCTTTTTATTATCTCTTCCCGGCTCATGCCTTCAAGCTTTCTGTATATAACAGGTAGAAAAGAATCAATCTCATCATGTATCAATTCAACATTTTCCATTTGATCAATATGGTGGAAAAGTTGTTTTTCGCAAACCTGTGCACCTGTAGGAATTTTAGCTTTTGCAAACTCACGTCCAAGCTTTTTCTCAAACATTTTAACCTTATGTTTTTCCTTAAGGTTAATAATTGAAATACATATACCTGTTTTATCTGCTCTTCCGGTTCTTCCGCTTCTGTGTAAATAAATGTCAGGATCGTCCGGCAAGTTGTAATTGATAACATGTGTAAGATCATTAACATCTATTCCCCTGGCGGCAACATCAGTAGCAACCATCATCTGTATAGTGCGGTTACGGAATCTCTTCATCACGTGGTCACGCTGTGACTGGCTTAAATCACCATGTAAAGCATCGGCACTGTATCCATCACGAATTAATGAATCGGCAATTTCCTTTGTTTCAGCCCTGGTACGACAAAAAACTATTGAATATATCCTTGGATTAAAGTCAGCAATACGTTTTAAAGCCATATAACGATCTCTTGCCTGCACCATATAATAAATGTGCTTGACATTAGATGTTCCTTTATTTCGCTGTCCAACTGTCTTAATTACAGGCTTATTCATGTACTTTGCCAGTATTCTCTCAACTTCTTCTGGCATAGTAGCCGAAAAAAGCAAAGTGTGCTTATCTTTTGGAGTAAAATCCAGTATTGTATCAACTTCTTCCTGGAAACCCATGGCCAGCATCTCATCAGCTTCATCAAGGACAAGCCATGAAACCTTTTTGAAATCGACCTTATTCCGGCGGATCATATCATTAAGCCTTCCCGGTGTTGCCACGATAATATGCGGCTTAGACTTCAGTTGTTTTAACTGAACTTCTATGCTTGCTCCACCGTAAACTGCAACTACCTGAAGTTTTGGTAAAAACTTTGCGTAATCTTGTAAATCCCTGGTGATTTGCATACATAACTCCCTTGTCGGACAAAGGATCAAAGCCTGTGTATTTGCTGAGGAAGTATCTATATGTTGTAGTATTGGCAAGCCGAAAGCTGCTGTTTTTCCTGTTCCTGTCTGAGCTAATCCAACTAAATCACTTGGTGCGGTCAATAAGGTAGGTATTACTTCTGCCTGAATAGGCATGGGCTCTTTGAACCCAAGGGCTTCAACCGATTTTTGTAATTCCGGTTT
>JAWOBS010000148.1:0-3085 GCA_046484145.1 Bacteroidales bacterium | reverse complement strand
TTCATTTAAGTATTTGATGATAGGGTTATGCGACTGCTGAAACAAGGCATCAAGTCTTTTCAGGATGATAGGGGCAACGATAATGGCGAACAAGGGAATATTTCGTACTGAGTACAGTGACATGTAAGTAAATAATAGAATTAATAAAAGTTCAATAATGTTTAATCTGTAACGAGAGGCGAGCAAAGTAAAAAAAGTCAAGAAGAGAAGGTACTTATATGGATGAGCTTCCTGCAGATTTGCAGGGTGAAATTCTTCTGCAAAAGACATGAGCACTTCGTTTCCGACGAGCTGAAAAGGGAAAAGAAAGATGTGATAACCATAAGGGTTTGCAAGGGCAGCTAAAGAGCAGGCTGTGCCGACAAGAAATAAGAATTTGCATCTTTTGGCAGTTATTTGACGGTGCTCTGGTATCTTATCTGTCAGCCACTCATATAAATTTCCTAAGAAATATATAGCTAATAAGAAAAAACCGATAATAAATCCACCATGAAGATTTACCCATAAAACCATGATTATGGGAAGAAAAATAAGTAGATTATGATTTATTTTTTTATACTGATATTGATCTAGGAGATGATACCAAATAACCAAAAAGAAAAGTGTGAATATGTGTGGTCTGGCCAGCCAGTGGATTGTAGAGGTAAGGGCTATCAGGATCCCTAGACCCATAAGCAGCAAAAGATTTCCATTGAGAGAGCGAAGGCTTCTTAATAAAAAATAGTATGTGAAGGCAATTATGATAGAAAAGAGGATGACCACTCCATTAAGGCCCCATAACTGATGAAAGCTAGACATGATGACTTCTGAGAGCCACTCATGTGCTGTCCATCTTGGAGGCGGAGTGAGGTAGGAAAAAAGATCTGTTTTAGGTATTGATAAATTTTCAAGAATATAATCTCCAGCCCGAACATGATACCCAGTATCACAATCAGACAACAAAGATCCATAACAGTATATAGATAAAAGAACAATAATAAAATAAATATCTCGTAGTGCAGGAACAAGCCAAAATAAAACCCTACGATGGGACATGGAGAAAAACCCTGTTTAACGTTGAGCAATGAAATGACAGGAGTTACAATCTTTCCCATATACTGACGTTATCATTCGTGAATAATAAGTCGTAATGGCTATCTATATTATTTAGTAATTTATAATTCTTGTTCCAGAGTATTATGTAAGAAATATCAGGATAGTCGTTCAAATCAATTTTATCTGGTGTCTTTTCTATATACGATAATGGAGGAACAGGAGGTAGGCTTTTATTAAATTGTACTGGGAAGTAATCAAAATGCGCTTCATAATTTCCAATATCTATTGCCTGATGTTTAAGCGCATAATGTGCGGTGGCATGCATCAAGATGTCCACGCGGCTATTATCCATGCCATGCTGCTTAAAGCCCAAAATCAGAGAATTTTCTGGAATGTGAATATGTAAACCTTTTGTATAGTTTGCTACAGTTAGAGCATTTGAGCGAAGATCAATAAAATTAAATAAAGAAACCATTATGACAAGAAATATATAAATAGCTATCCTATTATGTGCCCTAAAAATATTTAAGTTTACCATCAATGGCAAGATGAGTAACAAAACAACCCAAGGTATTCGTTGATTAAAGTATGCTCCTCCTCCAAAGTTAAATGGAAATATAAAGTAGATAAATACTAAAAATGCGGGAACTAAAAAAAAAGGTTTAGAAATAAGATATAATGAATTAGTGCTTGAATGATATTTATGATTGTAATAAGAGTATAAGGTTAAGAAAAAAATATATATAAAAAAAATCGACATAACTAAAGAGTAAAAGCTAAAATCAAATGTTGAGAAGGTCAGAAAGTCAATAAGTAAATATATAAATCTATCAAAAGAGAATATGTATGATATTCCGAAGGAGAAACCACTGCTGTTCAACGATAAGTAAAAAACTAAAACAATAAGTAATATGATTTGTGAAGGTACATATTTGGTAAATGAAAATAAACCAGATCTAGATATTGTTAATAAATAAAAAGAAATTGTTATTAATGATAAAATATAAAAAACAAAAGGAATAAGATGTATAAAGAATAGCACTACACCGCATGCAATATGAACAAAGAATATAAAGGAAAACTTAGTATTCCGAGTAATCCAAGCTAATGAAAAGAAAAGAAAAAAAAATGGAATACCTATGCAGTAGCTGTAAAATCCCATCAATAAAGGAAAGCTAAAAGCGAGTGGCAATGTGATGAAACATGCAGGAAATGCTGAGCAGCCAAAGGCTATTAGATATAGAGGAATGCTCAGTGCAAGTAGACATACATATAATGTCAGGAAGGCTTTTTCAGCCTGCCAAGGATCGAGCCAGGAGAGAAAAGGGTAGGTAAAGATTTGGAAGCCTAGATTGGGAACTGCCCGTAAGTCTTCTTCATAATACGTACCCCAATTTTCACCACCATTGAGAAGGTCATGGAGAATTGCCAGATTGTAAATATGGCTCGGACCATCTTGAGTCGGAATATAGTCAAGGGACCATATAAAAGCTACATGAGCAGAAATGAGAAGCAGATAGAGGAACAGGTATAAGCGGAGGTTATTCATTTCATTCAACTTAGTGTTGCTTTTTTGACAAGCTTATTTTAGACAGCTACAAAAAGCAATACATGGATAATCTGATGAAGACGATGTATGGCCATTTTGATCCTAATAAATTGTCTGTGATAACAGCCCTTTATTTTGATAGGAGTGTAGCCGTCTTACTGCCAAAAATTCTTTGCTTTGACTTAATTGGATGAGAATATAGAAGAATTTCTTCATAAGGCTGATATCGGGATGACCCCCTTTTCAGGGTCTATCGCTATGCAGCATTCTGGAATAACACATGAAAATCATGGGCCTAATCAGCAAAGTTTTGGAATATCCTGCTGGTTCAAAATCAGTCTTACCGTACATATTATTGGCTTTTTATCCCTTGATTGGACTTGTGCCTTTTGTCCTTATTCATGGGCACCCACCTCCAGTGGTACATGACGAGTTTGCCTATCTTTTGACTGCGGATACCTTTGTGCAGGGACGTCTGACAAATCCACCTCCTCCTTTTCA
>JAWOBS010000055.1:0-4006 GCA_046484145.1 Bacteroidales bacterium | reverse complement strand
TTAATTTAAAAAAATAACAAATTGAAAATCAGAAGAGAAGTTAGAATAGGAATAGTAGTTGTAGGAACTATATTGCTATTTGTCTGGGGCCTTAACTATCTGAAAGGCACAGATATTTTTACAAAGCAAGTAAAATTTTATGCAGTTTATGACCAGGTGACAGGATTGATAGAATCAAACCCTGTATCTATTAGCGGCGTAAAAGTCGGCCAGATAAACAGCATAGACTTTCACCCCGACGGTAGCGGAAGAGTAGTTGTAGAAAGCATCATTGGTACTACAGTAAAAATTCCAAAAAATTCAATTGCCCGGCTATACAGTTCCGACTTGCTTGGAACCAGGGAAATAGAAATATTGCTTGGTGACTCCGCGAAAAATATTGAAAATGGAGATACCCTGTCAACACATATTCAGGCTTCAATACAAGATGAGGTAAGCCAACAAATGCTACCTTTTAAAAAGCAAGCGGAAAACCTGTTAGCACAAATTGATTCTGTTATGGCTGTCATTCAGTATGTGTTTAATAAAGAAACAAGGGATAATATTTCCGAGAGCATGGAAAATATAAAGCTGACCCTCGAAAATTTTGAAAGAACAACTTACACACTGGATACTACATTTTATTCACAGGCAATCAGGATTGCAACGATTTTATCAAATGCTGAATCTATAACCAGCAACCTCGCGAAAAATAATGAATCTATAACTAAGATCATTACTAATTTTGAAGCTGTAAGTGATACTTTAGCCGCCTCAGACTTAAAACAAACTATTAATAATGCTAATAAAACCCTTGAAGAACTTGACATTGCATTATCTAAAGTTAACACAGGTGAAGGTTCACTTGGTATGCTAATACATGATGATGAGCTTTATTTAAATCTTGAAAAAACTTCAAAAGAGCTGGAAAATCTTATTGAGGATATTAAGAAAGATCCCAAAAGATATTTTAATATTTCAGTGTTTGGCAATTAGATTGTTATGTTCAAATTAAAGCTAAAGGCAGTCTTTACATCCATCCTGTTTTTAATACTGCTTTCTTCATGGAACAATAATTCCAATTATACTTCACTGGATGCTGCTGTAAAAGAATTTGCCGATGACAAATCCCTGCAATCAGCAAACTGGGGGCTATCTGTTTATTCTGTTGAAACTCAAAGAGAGTTATTTTCATATAACAGCAATAAATCTTTAACTCCTGCATCTACTCTTAAGGCTGTTACATCTTCTACAGCATTGATAATGCTGGGACAGGAATACAGATACGAAACACAATTAATGCATGATGGCTTTATTAATAATGAGGGAACCTTGAACGGAAATTTGTATGTGATAGGCTCGGGAGATCCAAGTTTTGGCGCATCGCAAATGCATGATAGCCTGAGCCTGGAAAATGTATTAAAACACTTTTTAGAATCTTTAAAAAGCTTGGGAATTAAGAAAATCAATGGCTCAATCATCACTGATACAAGAATATTTGACACTGAACTTGCCTCGCCAAAATGGCTTTGGGAGGATATTGGAAATTATTTCGGTGCAGGAACTTGTGGATTATCTGTTAATGAGAATGAATATTCTGTTTTTTTCAGGTCAGGCAACTTTGTGGGCGACACAGTGGCCGTTTTATATACAGAACCTGAAATACCGGGAATGATATTATACAATGCTGTCACTACCGCTGAAAGTAGCACCGGAGATAATGTTTACATATACGGAGTTCCTTATTCCAATGAACGCTGGTTGACAGGGACAATTCCTTTAGGAGCAACAGAATTTGAAGTACGTGGGTCAATGCCTGATCCGGCAAAGTTTTTCTCAATAAAGTTTTTAGATTTTCTTAATTCAGAAAACATCGCAATAAACGGCGATGCTGAAGTAGTTTATAAAAATTCCAAAAGGCAATTGGATATTAGCGAGCTAACTTATATTTCTTCCTGCTTTTCGCCACCATTAAAAGATATCGCTGAAAGAACAAATATGAAAAGTATTAATTCCTATGCAGAAAGCTTATTGAAAACAATTGGTTTTATTACTTCAGAAGAAGGCAGTGCAAGCTCAGGTATAAAAGCTATAACTGATCTTTGGGAAACAAAAGGAGTTGATATGTGCGGGGTTAAGCTTTATGATGGCTGTGGCTTAGCTACTGTTAATAAAATTACCCCTCAGGCACTTGCTCATATACTTGCAATAGTAGCAAACGAGCCAATTTATGATGCATTTAGTAATGGATTGCCTGTTGCCGGGCAATCAGGTTCCTTAAAATCCGGTTTTACCGGCACCGCTTCCGAAAACATACTCAAGGCTAAAAGTGGATTCCTTTCCAATGTAAGAGCATTTGCCGGCTACACAATAACACAAAATAATAAATTAGTATCATTTTCTTTAATTGTTAATGATTATGAAGGAAGCTTCTTCACAATGCGCAAAAAGATGAATGAATTAATGAATGAGATTACTAAATCATCCTTATAATTGATAACAGAAGTGATGCGGCGCAATTAATTTATCTGTAAATTATTAATGCTTTATTATTTTATTAAAAATAATCCTAAAATCTCCGCAGAATTAAATAAAAATTATAATTTAGCGAGCAAGCAAATAAAATAATAAATCATATAAAACTTCCTAAATCATGCAAAACATAAATTGGAGTACATTACCATTTGGATATTTCAAAACCGATTACAACGTTCGTTGTTATTATCGTGATGGCAAATGGGGCCAGATAGAAGTATCTTCCTCAGAATATATAAACATTCACATGGCAGCAACATGTCTTCACTACGGACAGGAAGCCTTTGAGGGGATGAAGGCATACAAAGGTAAAGATGACAAGATTCGTCTTTTCCGCTGGAATGAAAATGCAAAAAGAATGGGCAGGTCAGCCGATGGAATATTAATGGCTAAAGTTCCGGAAGATTTATTTTATGAAATGGTTGTAAAAGCCGTTAAACTAAATGAAAAATACATACCGGATTACGGACATGGTGCTGCGCTATACATCAGGCCATTGCTTATTGGTACCGGCCCGCAAGTTGGAGTTAAACCTGCAGAAGAATATATGTTTATGGTATTTGTAGGGCCTGTAGGGCCATATTTCAAAGAAGGTTTCAATCCTGTTACCTTGCAGATTGTAAGAGATTTTGACAGGGCTGCACCCCAGGGTACAGGGAATATTAAAGTTGGCGGTAATTATGCCGGAAGCCTTTATGCCGCTTCCAGGGCAAAAAAAGAAGGGTTTCCTGCTGTTCTTTTCCTTGAAGCAAAAGAGAAAAAGTATATTGACGAAGCCGGCCCGGCTAACTTTTTTGCAATAAAAGACGATAAATATATTACCCCTAAAAGTGCTTCAATACTTCCATCAATCACCAATATGAGCCTGATGCAACTAGCTGAGGATATGGGCATGAAGGTTGAAAGAAGAAAAGTTGCAGTAGAAGAACTCGAAAGCTTTGATGAAGCAGGTGCTTGTGGAACTGCTGCAATCATTTCTCCTATTGGTAAACTTGTTGACAGAGAATCCGGAAAAGAGTATGAATATTCTAAAGATGGTAAGGCCGGCCCGGTTTCTACCAAACTTTTCAAAAAATTACAAGGAATTCAGTATGGAGATGAACCGGATACCCATAACTGGGTTACCATAATTGAATAAAAATTTTGCAGTTTTTATTAGCACACTTTGATTTGAATGTTAATTTAATCAAAGTGTGTTTTTTTGTAAGGTAATATTAAGATACTAATGACTGCTTCTTGAAGCTTTTTATATCTGTCTATACAACACCCATCAGCATGGTTTCCTAGTCCGGCAGGTATCGGGTATCAGGTGTCGGGTATCGGGTATCGGGTATCAGGTATCGGGTATCGGGTATCAGGTATCGGGTATCGGGAAAAGAGTTTATTACTTTTCTTTGCGTCCATTTCGAAAACCTTTGCGGACATTGCGGTTAAATATTTTATCTAAAACCTTAGAGGACGCCATGAACTCGCAGGGCTCGCAAAGAAAAAT
>JAWOBS010000048.1:0-16151 GCA_046484145.1 Bacteroidales bacterium | reverse complement strand
CATATGAGACAGCTGTTAAAAACTAAACTTGTTGATCTTGACCTTTCTGTTAGAGCTCTTAACTGTTTGAAAGCAGCTGATGTTGAAACTTTGGCAGATCTGGTTGTTCTTAATAAACACGATCTTCTTAAGTTTAGAAATTTTGGTAAGAAATCTTTAACTGAACTTGAAGATCTTATTAAATCAAAGAATTTAACTTTTGGAATGAACCTTTCGAAATACAAATTAGACAAGGAATAAGGAAATGAGACATAGAAAGAAAAATAATCATTTGGGAAGAAAAACGGCTCACAGGCAAGCAACTCTTGCGAATATGGCCAGCTCTCTTATATTGCATAAGAGAATTAGTACTACCATAGCGAAAGCAAAAGCATTGAGAGTATACGTTGAACCTTTAATTACAAAATCAAAATTGGATTCAACTCACTCAAGAAGGGTGGTCTTTAGTTATCTTAAAAATAAAAATGCCGTTAGTGAACTCTTTAGAGATATCGCGCAAAAAATTGCTGACAGGCCGGGCGGTTACACCAGGATTCTTAAAACAGGCTTCCGTAAAGGTGATGGAGCTGAAATGTGCTTTATCGAACTTGTTGATTACAACGAGAATATGCTTAAATCTGCTGAAGATTCTCAACAAAAGAGAACCAGAAGAGGTAGAAGTAAAAAGAAGGACGATGATGTTACATCTAAACAAACTCCTGTAGAGAAAACTGAAAAAGCACAAGATACAGATCAATCCGAAGTAAAAGCTGAAGCTAAACCTGAAGAGAAATCTGAAAATACTGAGGCTAAAGTTGAAAAACAGGAACAAGCTGAAGACATAAAGCAAGATGCTCAGGAAGCAAAAGCCGAGAAAAAAGAAGAAGAAAAATCAGAACCTGCTGCTGAGAAAAAAGATGAAACAGTAGAGGATAAAAAGACTGATGATGAGGGGGAGAAGAAAGAAGAAGACAAAAAAGAAGAAGATAAAAAAGAATAGTCTTTGTATTAATTCTTAATAATTTACAAAAGGATAAAGTTGCTTATACTTTATCCTTTTTTATTTTTATCTTTATAAATTAGTTTATGGAAAAAAAGAAAGTATAATTTTAAAATTATTTATTATGAGTCAGATTGTTAATATTTATGCAAGACAAATTTTGGATTCACGCGGAAATCCTACTATAGAAGTTGATGTTATTACTGAGAATGGAATTTTAGGCCGCGCTGCAGTTCCATCAGGTGCTTCAACCGGAGTTCATGAAGCTGTTGAACTTAGAGACGGAGATAAAGATAACTTTTTGGGAAAAGGTGTACTAAAAGCTGTTAGTAACGTAAATAATGTTCTTAATAACGAATTGCAGGGTTTCTTTGTAACAAATCAAACTTTGCTTGATAAAACAATGTTAGACCTTGACGGCACACCAAACAAAGCTAATCTTGGCGCAAATGCTATTTTAGGCGTTTCCCTTGCTGCAGCAGATGCTGCTGCACAGGAAACAGGACAGCCTCTTTTTAGATATATTGGTGGTGTTAATGCATGTACTTTGCCCATACCTATGATGAATATCCTTAATGGTGGTTCTCATGCTGATAATAGCGTCGATTTTCAAGAGTTTATGGTAATGCCTGTTGGTGCTACTTCTTTTAGTCATGCAATAAAAATGGGAGCAGAAATATTCCATAACCTTAAAGCAGTTCTTAAAAAGAAAGGTTATTCTACTAATGTAGGAGATGAAGGTGGATTTGCACCAAATTTAAAAGCTAATGAAGAGGCAATCCAGGTAATTCTTCAGGCTATTGAAAAAGCCGGCTACAAACCGGGTGAAGATATCTATATTGCCCTTGACCCCGCCGCAAGCGAGTATTATTTACCTGAAGAAAATGTATATCACCTGCATAAATCAACTGGTGATAAATTGACTCCGGCTCAAATGGTCGATTTTTGGAATGACTGGGTTAAAAAATATCCAATTATTTCTATCGAAGATGGAATGGCTGAAGATGACTGGGATGGATGGAAAATAATGACGGATAAGATGGGAGATAAAATTCAGTTAGTTGGTGATGACCTCTTTGTTACTAATGTTGAAAGACTTCAGCAAGGAATTAATAAAAATGTTGCTAATTCTATCCTTGTTAAAGTTAATCAAATTGGCACATTAACAGAAACAATTAATACTGTTAACCTGGCTAATAAAAATTCATACACAAACATTATAAGCCATAGATCCGGAGAAACAGAGGATACTACCATTGCTGATCTTGCAGTGGCCCTTAATTCCGGACAAATTAAAACAGGTTCTGCATGCAGATCCGAAAGGATTGCAAAGTATAATCAATTAATTAGAATTGAAGAAATGCTTGGTGAATCTGCAATTTTCCCGGGTAAAAACTTCAAATTTGCTAAATAATTTTTTCAGGGCTGTATTAATAATAACTTTGGCATATTTGAAGATATGTGTTACTTATTGATACAGCCTTTTTCTTATCAACTATTACAAGGATGTACAAACGATTTTTTCTGTTGTTTTTTTTGTTTTTAAATAACCTTGTAGCTGCAAATGAAACTATATCAGTTGTTAGCTATAACTTACTTTATTACGGACATTATAATAGTTATTGCACAAGTGAGAATAATAATGTGGATGTAAAAGCAAATAATCTACACACAATAATCAATTACCTGAAACCTGATATTTTTGCTGTAAATGAACTTGGAAGAAATGTGTCGACAGCTGATCATCTTCTTAATAATGCATTAAATATTAATGAAATTGACTTCTATAAAAGGGCAGCATATACCAATACAGCCAATTCCGATATTGTGAATATGCTCTATTATAATAAAAATAAGTTTGGCTTAGTATCGCAATCTGTCGCAAATACAATGCTTAGAGATGTCAATTTATATAAATTATACTACAAAGCAGATGACTTAGCCGAAACTCAGGATACTACATATTTAACCTGTGTTGTTGCCCACCTGAAAGCAGGCAGCTCAGATTATGATCAGGAAGTGCGCACAAATATGGTTAATAATGTTATGGCCTATCTTGACTATTATAATCATCGTGGGAATATTTTGTTTATGGGTGATTTTAATATTAATAGCTCTTATGAAACATCCTACCAGGTTATGACCAATTATCAAAATAATGCCGAAATAAGATTTAATGACCCTATTAATAAACCCGGGCAATGGTACAATAACTCAAATATGGCGATGCATCATACTCAAAGTACTCACTCGGGCAGCTCCTCTTGTTTTGCCGGAGGCGGGATGGATGACAGGTATGATTTTATACTTGCAAATGATTACCTGTTGTCAGGTGATCTGGGTTTTAAATATGTTGAAAATTCTTATGAAGCTATTGGCCAGGATGGACTTAGATTTAATCAAACATTAATTTACCCTGATAATAATAGTCAACCTGAGTATGTCATTAATGCAATGTATAATTTTTCTGACCATTTACCAGTAGCATTGGAATTGGAGGTTACTGATAAAGTTGTAAGTGTGAATGATGAAAATAATTTTTATAAAAAAAATGTAAGATTTAACAATCCGGTAACATACGAATTAGAAATTATTCATAATTTCATGGCTCAAAATTCGGTAGAAATAATGATTACAGATGTCTTTGGTAAAGTTATGAAGATCAAAGAGATAAGCGCATCTCCTATGACTATGGATGTTTCTGACTTTATGCCCGGAATGTATTTTCTTGTTTTTACTGATTCAGAAAAGCAAAGATCAGTTTATAAGTTTATAAAACTATAAGCTATAAGAAATGCTATTTTTTGATTATTTATAATATTAGTAAGTTTGTTGTTAATAAGTAATTATAGTCTTTCATGGGAATTAGCTTCTTTCATATTTTAACACTTATCGGTGCACTCTGTTTATTCCTTTTTGGAATGAAAACGATGAGTGAGGGAATCCAAAAACTTGCAGGTGAAAAAATGCGTTCAATTTTGAGCGCGATGACTTCAAATCGATTTCTTGGTATTTTTACCGGGTTTTTTATTACAACCCTGGTGCAGTCTTCATCTGCATCAACTGTTATGCTTGTTAGTTTTGTAAATGCCGGATTGCTGACACTTGTTGAGTCAATAGGTGTTATTATGGGTGCTAATATTGGTACAACAACTACTGCATGGCTGATTTCTTTTCTTGGATTTAAAGTCAATATAGCATCATTATCAATCCCGATTATTGGGATAGCATTTCCAATGTTGCTTTTAGGGAAAGATAAAATGAAATCCTTTGGTGAGACATTATTGGGTTTTGCCTTATTGTTTATGGGTTTGCAGTTTCTAAAAGAGTCAGTTCCTGACTTACATGCGAATCCTGAAATATTTGCTGCACTCGAAAGTCTCACAGGCTATGGTTTCTATAGTACTTTGCTTTTCCTTGGTTTGGGAACTATTCTTACGGTTGTTTTGCAGTCTTCCAGTGCTACAATGGCGCTGACCCTGGTTATGTGTAATTATGGATGGATTGGTTTTGAACATGGTGCAGCTATCGTACTTGGTGAGAATATTGGTACTACTGTTACAGCAAACCTGGCTGCCCTGATGGGGAATATTCATGCACGGCGAACGGCATTGGCTCATACATTCTTTAATATTTTTGGTGTAGTCTGGATGCTCATTTTCTTTAATTGGTTTCTGAATGGGATAGATGATGCATTTGCTTATTTTAATCTGCAATCTCCAATGGCAAATCCGGAAATGGTTCCGTTTGGCCTTGCGATATTTCATACAGCATTTAATATCACAAATACTCTGCTGTTAGTTGGCTTTGTTAAATACATGGCGAAATTTGTGGAAATAATTTTGCATTCTAAAGGTAAACAAGATGAGAAAACACAACTTGAATACTTCCAGAGTGGATTTCTTAATATGGCTGAAGTTTCTGCTTTGCAAGCCAGAAAAGAAACAAAGAGATTTTGTGAGCTTTCTCATCGAATGTTCAACTTTATACCCAAGTTGTTAGAAGAGAAAGACAAACGTGAGTATCAGAAAATGTTTGATAGAATTAGAAAGTATGAGGAAATTACAGACAGAGTTGAAGAAGAAATAACTTCTTTCCTTGTCAATGTAATGAGAAACCATGTTAGTCCTAATGTTTCTGAACAGCTAAGGCGAATGAGGGTAATTTGTGGAGAGGCAGAGAGAATTGGTGACCTTGTACATAAAATGGCAATTGTTATTGATAAACAACGCAAAGAGAAGGCAGTTTTCTCAGCAGCCCAGAAGAAAGAGCTGCATGAAATGTTTTCTAAAGTTAATGAAGCATTCTCCTTGATGCTCGCATTCCTTGATAAAGGAGAACATTATGCAAAAATGAATATTGCTCATGCAGTTTCATTGGAGAAAAATATAAATGATTATCGCGATGAAGTTTTGTCGGAAGTAATTGATGATCTCGAAAAGGGCAGTCCTAACGTAAAAAGTGGTTTTTATTTCAACAAATTAATCACCTCTTCTGAAAAAATTGGAGATACAATTATTAATATTAATGAAGCACAAGCCGGAATTAATATTGAATAGTATGATGTCTTTAATAGAATTTTTATAACTATAAATTATTTTTTTAATTAAACATAAAGCATATATTTGTAATTAATAGTTGCAAGTAATGCTTTATGTTTTTTGTTAAGTGTTTATTGTATTATAAAACAAAGTCTTTTCTGAAAATCTATTATTATGACATCACGTAAAACTATAAAAACTCTTACAGAATTTATAATAGAAAGGCAATCTGAGTACCCTCACGCAAAAGGTGCTTTAACAAGGCTTCTTAATGATATAGCGACTGCTGCAAAAATTGTAAACCGGGAGATTAATTCTGCCGGCCTGGTTGACATACTGGGCTATATGGGCAAGGAGAATGTTCAGGGTGAAGATCAGAAAAAACTTGACGTTTTTGCTAATGAACAATTTATTTCGGCATTACAAGTCGGGGGAGAATGTTGCGCAATTGCCTCAGAAGAGAATGAGAAAGTCATCTCATTTAAAAATGAATTTTCTGAGCTTGGCAAATATGTTATTGCTATCGACCCTCTTGATGGTTCAAGTAATATAGAAGCTAATGTTTCTATAGGAACAATATTTTCTATCTATCGCAGGAAGTCTGAAGTAGGTGGTGGTACCCAGGATGATTTGCTGCAACCCGGAGTTAACCTGGTAGCTGCCGGATACATTATTTATGGGTCATCAACAATGCTCGTATTTACAACTGGTAAAGGTGTTAACGGTTTTACACTTGACCCTTCTGTCGGTATATTTTGTTTGTCACATCCTGATATGAAATTTCCTGAAAATCCAAATATTTATTCAATTAATGAGGGAAATTATGTCTACTTCCCGGAAGGAGTTAAAAAGTATTTGAAGTATTGTCAGGAAGATGACCCGGAAACAAGCAGGCCATATACATCAAGATATATTGGTTCGCTGGTGGCTGATTTTCACAGGAACTTAATAAAAGGTGGTATTTTTATATATCCCAGCACCAAGAAAAACCCAAATGGCAAATTACGCTTGTTATATGAAAATAATCCCGTAGCATATCTTGCAGAACAAGCCGGTGGTAAGGCAACTGACGGTTTTACAAGAATTTTGTCTATCCAGCCGACTAGCCTTCATCAAAGAACTCCTTTGTTTATTGGCCCAAAATGTATGGTTGAGAGAATTGAAGCCCTTATGAGAGAGTATTCACCTGATGAAAAAAAGCAATAGAATAAATGCTTTTTCAACTCTGTTATGCCTTATGTAAGCATTAAATAATTGATGTTTCATTATTTTTGATAATATGAACTGGTTTGTATTTTGGATAGCAGTTTATTTACTTGTCTTAATTTATTTTACAATTAAGCATGTCAAAAATCTTGATATTGACACTTACCTTGTAAATAACAGAAACACTTCAACCTTACCTCTTGTATTTACTACTTTGGCAACTTTTGTCGGAGGAGGTGTTTGTATGGGACTTATTGCCATGGGCTACACTTCTGGCTTTGCTGCTATTGCAATAGGTATTGCATACATTATCGGTTTTTTTATACTGTATTTTTTTGCAGCCAAAATCAGAAAAGTAGGTGCCGAAAGAAACATCTATTCATTTACTGAGTTTCTTTGTCGCTCGTATATAAAAAATCACAAGCTTTCATGGTTTTCAAGGTCTTTCTCAGGAATAATATCCGGGATTAATGTAGTGATTTTCTTTTTTCTGACTGCCGCGCAGTTTGTAGGAATGGCTACAATACTTCATTATGCATTTAATGTAGGCTTTGTTTATGCAGCAGGGATTTCTTTTGTCATTGTTATTGTGTACACAGCGCTTGCAGGTTTGTCGGGTGTTATTATTACTGATTTTATCCAGTTTATTGTGATTGTTTTAATGATTATAGTAATTTTTATCCCCGGCATCTGGGCCGAAACCGACGGCCTGTCGAAATTACAGCAATTGCCTGCTTCCTTTTTAAACGGAACACATGAAGGTTGGCTGTTTTTGCTTGGGCTACCAATATTACTAAGTCCTTCGGTACTAACACGAATGGATATCTGGCAAAGGACTCTTGCAGCTAAAAGTGAAAAAACTGCGAAAAGGACTGCTGTTTATAGCGGATTGGCAATGTTGCCCTTCTATATTATTTTCCCCTTAGTCGGAATGGCCGTTCGTGCTTCTTATGGTGCTGATATTGATCCAAACAATACCGCAAATATTTTTCTTGAAAATAACTCAGGACAGGTTCTTCTTGCTTTTGCCGTTATTGGATTGTTGGCGGCACTAATGTCCTCGGCAGATAGCTTCTTAAATATTGTTGCTATAACCGCTGTCAGAGGTTTTTCAAAAAACACATATTCCAAAGATTCAAATAAAGCTCAATTTTTAAAAATCAGAATTGGAGTGGTTGTTTTTGGTGCCATTGCTCTTGCTCTTGCCTTATATTTTGCTGATATAGTTGAACTTTTTATTGCCGGTATTACTCTGAATATATTGTTTACTCCGGTTAGCATTCTTGCACTTGTTAAAAAAGATGTATATAAATATAAATATGCTGCTTATGCAAGTATAGCAACAGGAACAATTGTTATAGCTGCTTTTTTTACTTATGGATTTATTACTTTACATGATGGAATATTGAAAATTGCTTTTATCCCGGCAACAATAATGGCAACAATTGCTTTGCTTATCGGGATGTGGTATCAAAACAGGAAAAAAAGTAAACAACAATTATTGGAATCTTCTAATCTTTAAATCTTTTAATCATTAAATCTTAGCAAACATGAATCAATGGTATGAATCGTTATTTAAAAATTATAGCGAAAAATATGATAAAGAAATTTTTGTTCAAGGAACAAAAGGGGAGTGTGATTTTATTGAAAAGGAAATAAATTTTGATAAATCTTTGAGTATAATTGATGTTGGTTGTGGCACCGGCAGGCATTCTATTGAACTTGCTAAGCGAGGTTATAAAATAAGCGGTATTGATTTGTCTGATTCAATGCTTCAAAAGGCAAGAGAAAAAGCAGAAAAATGTGGCTTAGATATCAGTTTCCTAAAACATGATGCCAGGAATTTGCCTTTTGAAAATGAGTTTGATTTGGCTATTATGATTTGTGAAGGTGCTTTTCCCTTAATGGAAACCGATGAGATGAATTTTGAAATATTGAAAAATGTTCGAAAGTCATTGAAGAGTCCGGGTAAGTTTATTTTTACAACTTTAAACGGGCTTTTCCCGATTTTTAATTCAATTGAAAGTTTTGGGAAAGAGAATCATGTTGAAGGAAATGCTAAGTATGAGGACAATAGCTTTGACTTAATGACTTTCCGTGATCACAATATTACAAAATTGGTAGATGATTCCGGTAAGGAAATAGTTTTAGACTGCAATGAAAGATATTATATTCCTCCGGAAATAACATGGATGCTTAAATCCCTGGGTTTTATTAAAATTGACATATATGGCGCAAAACTGGGAGCATTTTCCAGAAACGACAAATTAAGCATAAATGATTTTGAAATGCTTGTAATAGCAGAGATTTAAAAGCCTGAAATTGTGTTATTTATTTTGTGATTAAGATTTTTACGCTTTTTGTAATTTCCTGCGCAGTTGTAATTGTGCTAATATCTTCAAACAGTTCGCCTGTTGTGCCTGACCAATGGCTGTGGCCTATTAAATGCATGTTGTAACTGTCTTTCAGATCATTAGTGTTTATTGTAGCCTTGTAAATTAAAGCCGGCTGGCTTGATGTTTTGTATTCCTGATCATCGGGAAATTTATTGTTGTGCCAGTAATGGTTCCAGTCCCACGACTGATTTACTTCCATCAGAATGTTGAATACCTCCGGAATTTCTTCTTCTGTTTTTGTTCTTAAAATAAAGTTGTTTTTCGGAGTTGCTCCAGTCACAGCATCGGGCATAGGCTTGTCCTGTGTTGGCAAATAATATCCATCGGCTGCCTTTATTCCTCTTTTATGGCCCCAGTATGGCAATGCGGCAGGCCTTCTTAAAGGGCCCGGTTGCCATCTTCCGGTTGAAGTGTCACCATGTTTGAAAAATCCTTTTGCAATTGATTCTGAAACATATAAAGTATGTATGTAATTGCCCAGGGTATCCTCAATCCAAAATGCAAATAATGGATGATTATGTCTTTTGCCTTTTTTGAAATCAATGTTAATGTTATATCCTGTATTGTCTATAAGTGTTTCAATTATAGTTGTTTGCTCCGGTTTGTCTTTTTTCCATAATTTCTGATAGTTGCTTCCTGCCGAGACAAATAATATCACTGCAAAGATTGGCAAAACACTTATTTTTATTGTTTTTAATGCTTTTTTCATCTGTCTGTTTTTTATGTTTGTAAATATAATCAGATAAAATGCTTATTAATAATTAGCTGTTGTATATCTGCATATTATTCTTAATAGTAAAATTCAATTGTAATTTTTAAAATTCTATCATTATTCCAATTGAAGGTAAAACCGTTCCTGTTGTTGCGTTTAGCTCTTTAAGCTGATATTTTTCCACTCCTTCTTCAGTATATGTAATCGGGTCTCCATTGCTATCACGGTCTAATACTAAATAGGGCGGTTGTTCCGATTGAAAGTTATATGCATTTTGAACATCAATATATAACATTAAAGAAAAACTACTAAAGAAAAACTGCTTGTCAATTCTTAAGTCTAATTGATGAAAAGGAGAAAGCCTTTGCGAATTAAAAAGCCTGTAATCAAAATATCCCTGGCCTTGCACATCCCATGCTGCAGCAACAGACGAAAATTCCTTGTCATAAGGAGTATATGGCGACCCTCCTGAATAACGCCATTTACCGCCAATTTCCCAGTTACGTCCAAGGCTTTGTGTAAAAGTCAGGTTAATAATATGTCTATTATCCCATGAGGAAGCTATATACTCATCATCACTTATGTTGTTGGAATCTTTAAATTCACTTCTGACAAAAGTATATGATAAAATAATATTTGTGCCTTTGAATCTTTGCTCACGGTACAAAAGCTCTCCTCCATATGCTCTGCCGGTTGCTGTAGAAGTGACTTCTTCATTACCAAAAATACCAAAATCCACCGGTTTTGCTCCGATCGGAACGCCATCAGCAACTGACAAAGGGTAGTTATCATATTGTTTTAAGAATCCCTCAAGGGTTATTTGTGTTTGTAGCGTTGGTAAATATTCAAAACCTCCCACATAGTGATTTACTGATAAATATTTGAGGTTGTTTTCCTTGTTTTTTAAATTTCCAAATCTGTCTTTATATCCAAGCGTAGTATAAGCAGGCAATTGGTAATATCTTCCTGTGCTGGCGTTTAGTGATAGCTTGTTTGTCAGGCTGTATGAGGCAGAAAGTCTTGGAGATAATTGATTAAGCGGGTTTGCCATATTGCCGGAATAATTATTTGCATCTGTCCTTATCCCAAAAGATAATGTGAGTTTTTCATTTAAAAATGGCCTGCTGACTTGCCCGAAAATATTGTATTTAAACATATCAAAAGCAGAATCATAATCAATAATTACTGGTGTTCCTGAGAAGAATTCTTCCCGGTAGGTGTCGCTCAGATATCTTGCATATTCTCCTCCTGCGCCAAAAACAATGTCGTATTTTTTGTATTTTAAGTTTCTTTCATACCGAATTTTATTTTCAATTTCATCCGAAACATAATCATACGAACGTTCTAATGATTCATCATTGTCGGGATATTTATATGAAAAGTTTCTAAGCATATTTCTGCTTATAATCCATCTTTCAAAACCATTATCCCGAAATCTGCGATAGGCAGCACCAATAGTATAATTCCATTGTTCGCTAACAGGCAAATAATCCAGGATATACTGCTGTTCTTCTGTTTCATTTGCTTTAAGGTTTAATTTGAACTGGTCTATTGCACCCAGCCCAATTAAAGTAAGCTCTGAATTGTCTGATAACCTGGTGTCAGTTTTAAACTGGAAGTCATTATATGTTGGTAAAAATGGCAATCCAATTACATCAAACAGAAACTGCAAATATGATCGCCTTGCTGAAAAAATTGCTGTTGTTCTTTCAGATAGAGGCCCATCAATAGTTAATGCCAGGTCAGAAGCACCAATTGTAGCTTTATAATTAAAATTTTCAGAATCACCTCTTACCTGCCTGAATTCAAATATAGAGCTAAGTGCATTACCACGGCTTGCAGGAAATGCACTCGTAAACATTTCTACTTCCCTTATTAAATCAACATTTAGTATTCCAACAGGGCCTCCACTGGCACCCTGGGTAGCGAAATGATTTAAATTGGGGATTTCTATGCCATCCAGGAAAAATCTGTTTTCATTGGGGCCGCCTCCGCGTACGATTAAATCATTACGATATGAAGGTGTAAATGCTACACCCGGCAATGATTGTATTACTTTTGAAATATCACGATTGCTGCCCGGACTCCTTTCTATCTCCGATATCCCTAATCTACGCAGTGAAACCGGGCTCTCCTTTTTCTTCTCAAATTGTGATACTTTTATTACGACTTCTTCCAGCTCATATTCGATTTCTTTTAAGCTGATGTCAATATTTGCGACCCTTGCGTTTGTTACAAGAAATTCTTCAGTAATCTTTTCTTCAAAGCCTACGGCAAATATTTGCAACCTGACATATCCCGGCTCCAGGCCTGCAAAAATAAAATTTCCGTCCAAATCTGTGGTGCTGCCAATCCTTGTTCCGTAAATAACCATATTTACAAATGGAACCGGCTCATTGGTCATCTCATTATAAACCCTGCCGCGTATGCCGCCTGTTTGGGCATCGGCACTTATAATCATAAGTGATTGAAGTAATAATAAAATTGCTAATCCGCTTATAAATCTTTTCATTTTCTTTGCTTTTTTATCTCTAACGCTAAAGTACTTTTTTTGTTTAATTAAATACAAAAATAATTAAACAAATTTCCGGAAACCGCATTTAGTGTATGTTTATATGTTAATAGTGTAAAAAAATAACTTATTTAAACAAATAAATTTGCTATTAGACGAAAATTGTATATTTTTGCCTGCAATATTGATAAAAAAAGTTAAAAATATTGATTTAAGTTTTTATGGAAACAAAAATTAAGTCAAATCTCCTAAGAAGCATTGCTAATGTATTTGAAACCTCAAAAGATTGCAGACTCGAACCACTCGCTTTTAAAAAAATGAAAACAGACCTTGAGATAATTCAGGATTATTTCAAGATTACAAAATACCAGGCTTTTTTTGTTTCCAATGTTTTTGCTATGAATTACATAAATAATACTGTTGACCTGAGAGATATTATAGAACATCTTAATTGTAATCCGGTTATAATTATTGAGTATCTGGATGAGCTAATCTCACTTTACAACAGAGGCATTGTTAAAAGAGAAAGAACAGAGTTTAATCAGAATAAAATATTGGCCCATGATCAACTAACAATCGACAATAAAATAATTGAAGCAATTCTTAATAACAGTCAACTACCCGTGATAGAAAAATGTAAGTTTGATAATTTGCTTGATTTACTCGAAGAAATTGAAACAATAGCTCAACATACTGAGCAGTATATCATACCTCAAGATAGGATATATCAAAGAATTCAGGATATTATATCTAATAATCTCAGATTCCCTTTGTTGCAAAAAATCAATGAGATGAATCTGAACCTGCCGGATACTTTTTTATACCTGTATCTTCTTTGGAAAACTTTAAATGGACATGAAAGCTTTTTTATTTCTATGATTATAGATATGCTATTTGAGTCTTCTTCAAAAAGAATTCAGTATATACAAAAATTGATAGCTAATGATAATGATCTTTTAAAACTAAAGCTCTTGGAAATTGAGCCTGCAAAGTTTTTTAATGATACTGAAGTAAGGCTTACCGATTATGCCGTTGAACTGTTGAAGCTTGAAGGAATTGATCTTTCCTGTCCAAAAACATGCAATAAAAATATCATTAAACCATCTGCAATCGCAAAGAAAGAATTGTTTTTTAGCCAAAAAGAGAATGTACAGATTGAAACTTTAACAAATGTTTTGTCAATTAATAATTGCGGTGAAGTGCAAACAAGGCTTAAGAACAAGAATATGCCATATGGAATATGTGTTTTGTTGCATGGGCCTGCCGGAACAGGAAAAACGGAACTCGTTTATCAAATTGCCAGGAAAACAAAAAGAGAAATTTTGCATGTTGATATTAGCCAGCTAAAATCAATGTGGTTCGGTGAAAGTGAGAAGAAAATCAAAATGATTTTTGATGACTATCATGAGTATGCGAAACAATGCAATGAATTGCCGTTGCTATTATTAAATGAGGCTGATTCTGTGGTTTCAAAAAGAAAAAATGTTCTTGACTCTGCAATTGCACAAACGGAAAATACTATTCAGAATATTTTGCTGGAAGAATTTGAAAAATTTAACGGCATCTTGTTTGCCACTACCAATATGACGCAGAACATTGATGATGCTTTTGACAGGAGATTTCTTTATAAAGTTTACCTGGAAAAACCCTCTTTAGATATAAAAGCCAAAATTTGGAAATCAAAGTTAAAAATGCTCTCTGCAAATGATTGCACATTGCTTTCTTCAAAATACGATTTCTCCGGAGCGCAAATTGAAAATGTAGTCAGAAAATGTGAAATGTTTGAAGTTGTTCATGGCAAAGATCCTGGCATGAAGGAAATCTGTGATTATTGCGAGGCAGAACTTATTACAAAAAACCAACGCAATAATATCGGATTTGCCTTTAGTGAAAATGAAACATCATAGGCATACATTTGCTGATTTTTGGCAGTAGCCCAAAGCCCTATCCCGGGAACTACCATCACTATTGAAAGGCTGAAAATGCGGGGTTATGAATCTCTTTTCGACTACTTCTTCAAAATTTCACCATTCTGTAACGAACCGTCTCGTCAGAACCTGACGAGATGGTGTGAGAGGGGGTCATTGAGCATGCCGAAATGCTCTGCCTGTCAATATATCTGACAGGGCAGTCTACTCAATTACCGCCTGTGCATTATTCATCTCTTTGTCAATAAGTCAAATAATTCTTCGTTGATATAATAATTTCCTGTTCCTAATTTGTCTTTTCTAAGCATTTTATCTTCAGCAAGTTTGTTTAAATAATTTGCAGCTGTCAGTCTGGAAACTCCCAAATCATTTACTACAAACTCAATCTTGGTGTATGGATGTTTGAATAAGTTATTTAGCAAATCTTGACTATAAAATTTATAGTTGTCACGTAATCTATGTTTATAATCAAGCATTAATTCCTTTATCTTGAAAATCAATTTAACTGTTTCCTTTGCTGTTTCTTCAACCCCTTTAATCAAAAACAATATCCAGTCTTCCCAAAGATTGTTATCACGAACTTTTTGAAGAAATTTATAATAATCAGGTTTGTGTTTGATTATGTAATTACTTAAATATAGAATCGGTAATGTTTGAAGTTTTTCTAATATTAGGTAAAGAATATTTATAATCCTTCCAGTCCTTCCGTTTCCGTCATAAAAAGGGTGAATGCTTTCGAATTGAAAATGAATTATTGCCATTTTAATCAACGGGTCGCAATCTTGCAACTCTGAATCATTAATGTATCGTTCAAGATTTGTCATTAATCGTATAATCTCCTGATAATCTTGTGGAGGGGTGTAAATTATCTCGCCAGTAGCAGCGTTTTTTAAAGCAGTGCCAGGTAATTTCCTAAATCCTGCTGTATTAACCTCTAATACTTCCTGAATTTGTAAAATACACTTATTTGTCAGTAGTCCAGTTTTTGTAATTAACTCAAATCCCTTTTTAAGTGCTAAAATGTAATTCTGAACCTCTTTAGCTTGTAATGATTTAAATGCATCAAGATTCAATTCCGACTTATACAAATCATCATGCGTCGTGATAATATTTTCAATAGCAGAACTATCTTTTGCCTCTTGTAATCCAAGTGTATTAATCAAGATATTTTGATTAGGGATTGTTGAGGCAATTCCCTTTAATTCTGCCAAAGCAGCATGTGCTGATGGTAAAGCTTTTAGAACCTTCTTCGTTTCTAAATCAATATTAAGTGGTAAGTCGGTTAATCCCCAAGTTGTCATTTGTAAAGAATTTCTAATAATCTATACAAAGATAGTTCTTTTTGTAAAGAAATTTCTAAAATCTTTACATTTGGTAATTAATTTGTATAGAAAATGCTGAAATTTATGCATAACGCTGCTTCTGTGGTTGCATTGGCGGTAACAATTCGTTTATATATTCAATAAAATCATACTTTTTTAACATATTGGTGATTTTATTGTTGCGAAAATTTGATGATTACAATTGCGAAGATTTGATGATTGCAAGTTACTGCTTACAACAGTTGGAGTAGAACCCGGATGGGAGGCTGGGCAGTAGCTCAAAGCCCTATCCCGGGTACTACCATCACAATTGAAAGGCTGAAAAAGCGAGGCTACGAATCCCTTCTCGACTACTTCTCTAAAATTTCACCATCCTATAACGAACCATCTCGTCAGAACCTGTCGAGATGGTGTGAGAGGAGGTCATTGAGCATGCCGAAATGCTCTCCCTGTCAGTAACTCTGGCAGGGCAGTCTACTCGATTGTGCCGTCGTGCTTTATGTCCGTTCATTCCATATTTCAGGATGTCTACTTGTATGGAAAATTGCAATTATC
>JAWOBS010000109.1:0-4966 GCA_046484145.1 Bacteroidales bacterium | reverse complement strand
CATGGCCAAACCCTAAACGCAAAACGCAAAACGCTAAACTCTAAACCTTAAATACCCTTAAATGCCTTATATGGTTTATCTTTTTTACCCGTCACCCGTCACCCATCACCGATTACCCATCACCGATCACCCGTCACCG
The DNA here is from genome assembly GCA_046484145.1 of Bacteroidales bacterium. Lineage (GTDB taxonomy): Bacteria > Bacteroidota > Bacteroidia > Bacteroidales > UBA7960 > PWND01. The sequence continues at coordinate 4,827 of JAWOBS010000109.1, read as the reverse complement.
ATTACCCGTCACCCATCACCCATCACCCATCACCCATCACCCTTATTGCTGATCCTGCTTAATGATAAAAATATCTTCGTTTTCCTTTTTCATGTAGTATTGTTCGCGGGCAAACCTTTCAAGTGCTTCGGGGTTGTTTTCTAAATTGTATTTTATAAGGCTGTCTTTTTCAATTTCCCGGATGTAGTATTCACGCTCAGCTTTTAGCCTTTTTAAATCCCTGCTAAACTTGTATTGCTGAACAAAGTTGTTATTATCAAAAAATAATAGCCAGATAAGCACAAGAATAATAGCAATTATGTACTTATTTTTTAAAAATGGCGGTATTTTAAACTCTCTAATCTTTTCCCACATTGGCTGTGTTTCTGTTATAGAAATCAATTCAAAATTACAAAAAATACAAATAGGGATTATACTTAAAAACCACAGAAACAAATATTCTGATTCGCGTATATTGCTCTTTGAACAAAACAGGAATTAATCATAAAGGCCTTTAACCTTTGGCTTTCCTGCAACGAAATCTTTAAGATAAAAAGGCTCGAAGTATGCTGTATTTTCAAATTGCTTAGCAGTGAATAATTGATATGCTCTTTTTATAAGCCCTGTTGCGGAAGATTCAACCTCAGGAATTATGTGCAAATTTGGATGATTTAACACATCCTTGCATTTAGAAGCACCATCTCCAAAAATAAAAAATACTTTTTCATCAATAAGTTCCCTGAAAGAGCTTTCATCAATAATAACTGCATTTACAGGCATAATTTCATTAAGATGTTCATCATATACTGCAGAATAAACTTCCATGCGCCTGGCATCTATCATTGGACATAAGTAAAAGCCTTTATCATCCGCTTTTTCGGAAATAAAACTACTGTGTTTCTCGTGGCAAAAGCCGGCCAGGCTGTAAAGTGAATCAATTGCTATAAGCGGAATATCCAATGCATAACAAATGCCCTTTGCGGTGGATACTCCGATTCTCAAACCGGTATAAGAACCCGGACCTTTGCTGACGCATACAGCATCCAGCTGATGGAAATCAATTTTTGCTTTTTTAATTGCTTCATTTATAAAAACAGTAAGCTTTTTAGCATGGCTGTAGTTCTGATCGCTTTCTTCAATCAGAGAAATAATTTCTCCTTTATTTGCTATAGCTACCGAGCATGATTTTGTTGAAGTTTCAATATGTAAAATATTAGCCATTTTAATTCTCTTCAAATAATTCTTTTCTGCCTGATTTTTCAACAGGATCGCCATCTTTAAGGTTCCTGGAAACTGCATTATATGGGCCTGTTATAACTTCCTGACCAAGCTCTAAACCTTCAATAATTTGAATATAATAAGAATCCTGAATACCTGTTTCTACGTGAGTTTGCACTGCAGTGCCATCTTCAAAAATAAAAACAAACTCTTTATTAGAATTATCATCTTCATTCTTATCCTCTTTTTCTAATGATTCAGATTCTTCATCAGTTTTGTTTTTTTCTGTCTCTTCTCTTACGGTTACTGCTTGTATAGGAACTGACAACACATCATTGACGGTTTGTGTTTGAATATCAACTGCTGCCGACATTCCCGGCCTGAAAGGAGACAGATGTTCTGATATAGTTTCTGTCAGGTGTTTATAGGATTCGGGAATAATAAGTATTTTAACTTCAAAATTAGTTACCTGGTCAACGCCCTGTCCCTGGACATCTGCAGAGTTTGCAATAGCGCTTACCACGCCTTTGAATTCCTGGTCGAGATATGCATCTATTTCAACAATTGCTGTATCTCCCAAATTAACTCTTATAATATCATTTTCATTTACTTCAATTAATACTTCCATTTCTGAGAGATTGGCAATCCTCATAATTTCCGTACCTGCAAATTGTGATGTTCCAACAACTCTTTCACCTATTTCGGCATCCAGGCGACTTATTGTGCCATCCATTGGTGCAAAGATGTTTGTTTTTGAGAGGCTTTCTCTAGCTTCTCTTAAAGATGCTTCCGAGCTTCTTACCTGGTATTCTGCAGCGATTACGCTTTGCTTGGCCGCTTCTGTTTCAGCTTTTGCAACCAGATATTGAGATTCAGCAGCATCATACTCTGACTGGGATATAGCATCCTGCTCAAATAATGATTTATTTCTCTCATAATTTGCCTTTGCATTTATAAATTGAGCTTCAGCCTGTGCCTGGCGAGCCTTGGAGTTGGCAAGGTTCGCTTTAGTAGTGTTTAGCGAAGCTTCAATTCTGTCAAGTGCTGACTCATAAAGATCCGGGTTGATACGCACGAGAAGGTCACCTTTCTTAACAAATTCACCCTCTTCAACATTAAGTTCCACAATTTCTCCGGAAACATCAGGGCTTATTTTTACCTCAATAACGGGCTGTATTTTTCCACTGGCACTTACTATTTCAACAATAGTACGCTTTTCAACCTCCTCAACAGTTACCCTTGCCTGGGCCTCACTGCCAATCCAACCGGATTGTCTTCCAACTATCAATAAAATGATTAATGCTGCAACAGCAATAAGTCCGTATTTTATAATTTTATTATTCATGTGATTTATGTTTAAAATATCTTAATATCAATTAATCTGAAATATTATAATTCTATTGGATTTCCAATATAAAAATCAAGGATTCTAATTCTGAAAATATACTCATATTTAGACTGAAGCATTTCGGATTCGGCAGCAACCAGCCTGTTTTTGGCATCATTATATTCAAAATGGTTTACCATGCCAACATTAAAACGTTGCTCAATATAGCGGAATGATTCCTGCAGCGCTTTTACATTTACTTCTGAGGCATGAAATCTTTTCAGTGCAGCGGAAGCATCAGCATGAGCCTGTTGAATAGTCTTGAACAACTGATCTCTTGTTCTTTGGCTTGTAATCTTTGCATTGTCAACATTTATTTTGCTCTTTGCAACAGATGAACTTACCTGGAAATTATTAAAAATAGGTATCGTCAGATATAATCCGAAATTCCTGTTTAAATTATCTTCGAGCTGGTCATTAAAAGGTTTTATTCTTGTTTCATACTCAAAGCTTGGTGCATAAACAGAAACGCCGGTAGCAGTCACACCAATTTCAGTGGGCTCTCCCATTATTACTTCTGTAACTTCCCTGCTTGCACCTGAATAACCACTCCCGTATGCTCCACGCAGAGAAAGCATTGGACTGCGTCCTCCTTTGGCAATTGAAAGGCCTTTTTTAGCACTTTCAACTTTTATATCTGAAGATTTTATCTCAGGCTGAATACTAACGGCAACTGAATACATTTCTAAAGGAGTGTATTCAAGCTTATCCTCGTCAGTAATTTCTACTTCCGGGATGCTGATCTCAAAACTATCTGCTTCTTTGATGTCAAGTAATTGAATAAGATCAAGATATGCAAGATCTAAACGGTTTTTTGCATTGATAAGTTGCAATTCTTCAGAAGCAAGCTGAGCTTCAATATTAAATAAAGTTCCTTTTGGCTGAGCACCTGACTCTACAAGCTTTTTTGTTCTTTCAATTTGCTGCTTTGTTATTTCCAACTGACTTTCATTGACTTCTACCATTTCAATACTGTACAATATCTGTAAATACGCTGATGCAATCGCAAGTGCTATATCATTACGAACACTTTCAACATCGTATTTGCTGGCCTCCAGCTCAAGTTTACTTTGCCGTATAGAATTTAATATCTGTAAACCACTAAATAATGTTAAACCACTGCTTATCGAAAAATTATTAGTCTGGACACTCTCTGTAGCAAACTCATTTGTAAATGGATCAACTGTACGTCCGTAATTATAACCGTGTGAAGCATTGGCATTAAGTGTTGGAAAAAGATTCCCCCGGCTTTGCAGTAGGTTTTGTTCAGCCAGGCCAACACCTAATTCCTGCTGTTTTATAACAAGGTTATTGTCCCATGCATATTCAATGCAGTCTTGTAAAGTCCAAACCTTATTCTCTGATTCCTGTGAATATGAATGACTTATTGAAAATATAAAGAAAAGAAACAATAATGTAATTGATAATTTCATGGCCTTAAAATTAAAAAAGAACAAATTTAACCATCTGTTATAAATATTTTCAAAAAAAATCAAAATATTATTGATAAAATTTGTTGAGTTTTATTAACAATAATTAGCATAGCTGGTAAAGTTTTTTAATTTTGTAATACTCTAATGAAAAACCAAAACACTATAAAAATGACAAAAAAAGGTATTGATTTTTACATTCAGGCAGGCAACAGGGCAATGCAATGGCATGCTGAAAATGTTGAAAGAATGAAAAAATGCAATTTTGACACAATTGCAGTTCACGGAATTTATTCCATGCAGGAAGCATTGGATTTTAACCAGGGTTCTATTATCGAACCAATTTATATGTCAACTTCTCAAACTTACAGGGATTCTGATGAGATGGAAGCTGCTTTATCATACCAGATACCCACATTCTGTTATTCCAGGATTGCAAACCCCAGCATGTATTATTATGAAGGGGTTTTGGCTTTATTGGAGTCATATAAAACAGGAGTTGATGCATCTTGCTTAGCTACTGCTTCGGGCATGGCAGCAATTCAAAGTGCAGTTGATCCATTTTTGGTTGCTGATCCAAAAAGGCCAAATGCTCCTATGAACTTTGTTGCAACTACCCAGGTTTATGGAGGTACTTACCAGCAGTTTTCTGTCAGAAAGGATGAAGAAAAAAGTGTTGAATGGAGAAAGGTAGTAAACTCGTTTGATATTAATGAATGGGAATCAAAAATTGATGAAAATACAAGGTTTCTTTATGGCGAGGTTCCGAGTAATCCTTCTCAAAGCTTTTTTGATATAAAAAAAGTTGCAGAT
>JAWOBS010000031.1:0-2632 GCA_046484145.1 Bacteroidales bacterium | reverse complement strand
ACAAGAGCTACTTCTGCAGTTTCAGCAAGCACCGACTTTATCCCTGTTGCAAGTGCAAGGGCTCCGGAGCCACATGCTCCTTCAACTCTCACTGCAGGCTTGTGCCTTAAACCTTCATCAATGAAAGGAGCAAAAGCGGCAAGGTTGCCCTGATTATTAAACCTTGCTGCTATAAAATTACCTATTACAGTCTCATCAACATTTTTTGCACCACCAATCATTTTTAAAGTAGCCTGTCCTGCTTCTTTAATATAATCTTCAATACCCGGGCGAGGCTTTTTGGGATGGAATTCTTTTCTGCCGGTACCCATTGATATTGTATTATAACCGGCAACCATATATACTTTTCTACGTAGTTTTGTCATTTTTATATCCTCCTTTTATATATAATCATTTATTGGACCGTATGCATGGAAAAACCCTGTTAGCAACACGGTATTAACATCATTTTCATTATAAGCAACATTATCGGCAACTAATTTTTGCCCGATTTGCTTAGATTTTTTAGCATAATTAACAGCTAGCTCAGCCCCCATTGTATTCATAGACTTAAGTTCATTAAAATATCCTTTTAGGAATTCATCTTTATTTCTATCTCCAACAACGGCTTTCCATGGCCTGACAGATTCAGGCAAGCTACCCAGTTCGGCATCACATTTCTCTTGAATTTCAGAAATATTTGTGTATGATTTTTTATCAATATCATATATAGCCACAGGTTTACCCTTTTCATATTTCAGGAACCCATCTTTCTGAGATCCGTCAAAATTTTGGCCACCCTTCACTCCTATTTCTATCATTTTATCAAGTAATGAACTATGTAGATCTTCGTCTTTCAGATATGGGTTCATCACACTCATAATATATTGGCAAACATCTATTCCAACATAATCAATAAGCTGAAATATCCCCATCGGACGAATCAAATACTCCTGTGACACCTTATTTATCATATAAACCGCCTCTGTAAAGGAATATTTGTCAGTTAGTTTTTCCACCTCCCGGATTCCGTGTATTGCATCTCTCATAAAATGTCCATTACCAATAAATCCGGCAAAATCTGCAGAAGGCACAACAATTTTCTTCAGATTTTTAGAGAATAAATTAGCAAAATCAACAAGCTCCTGAGATGTATTATCAGTTTTTATAATTTCAACAAGACGCTGAACAGCCGGGGGGTTATAAAAATGCACCCCAAGTACTCTGCCATCAAGTCCGGCCTCTTTATCCAACTTATTAATTGGAATAGAAGAGGTATTTGTACAAAACCAAGGCTTTTGCTTACTATTTTTGTTAATTTGGCTGAAAATCTTAACTTTAAGAGCAGGATCTTCTTTTATAGCCTCAAATATCACAGTTGACTCATAAGTTGCTTCCAGCAATGTTGTTGGCCTTATAAGAAACAAAACATCTTCAACATACTGATTGATTATTTCACTGTTATCAATAAGATCAGCCCTATCAGCATATGCAGCTCTAAGAGCAACAATTTTTCTTTCTGCAACTTTCACAACCTGGGTTTTTACATATTTCAACAGGCCTGACAATGCCTCACTTGAGACATCCATTGCATGTAAGACAAAATGTTTGCCTTTATTCTCAGGTTTAAGGCTAAGATCAGCCATCTCCATTGCAGTAAGCAACAGAATCCCGCTCCCCATCTTACCGGCTGCACCTAATACCGATACGTTTTGCAATTTTTCTGTATAATTCATTCTTTTCAGTTTTAAATTATTATTAATGTTTTTGATTTATAAAAGTATAATACTATTTATTCCATTCAGGTTTTCTTTTTTCGAGAAATGCTTTCATACCTTCAGTACCTTCGTTACCGAATAAAGAACCAAACTCTTTAGCCTCCAGCTCACAGCCTTCAGCAAAATCATTTAATAAACCTTTCCTGGTAACATGCTTTACTTTCTTTATAGCCTGTGGCCCCTTTGAAGCTATTTTCTTAGCAATAGAAACAGCTTCCGGAATAAGTTGGTCTGCTTCAACAACTTTTTGAACCAATCCCATTCTAAGAGCATCATCTGCTGTTATCATATCAGCGGTATAAAGCAGGTAAAGTGCATTTGACAATCCAACCAGTCGGGAAAGCCTTTGAGTACCTGCATAACCCGGTATAAGGCCAAGATTAACTTCCGGTTGGCCAAACTTTGCATAATTATTAGCTATTCTGAAGTCTGTAGCCATAGCCAATTCGCAGCCACCACCAAGTGCAAAACCATTAACAGCTGCAATAACAGGTTTGTCAAGGTTTTCAATTTTGTTAAATACTTCCTGTCCAATCTTGGAGAATTTAAAGCCTTGTTCAGAATCCATATTTACCATTTCACTGATATCAGCACCTGCCACAAATGCTTTTCCTTCACCGGTAAGGACAATGACTTTAACATCACTATTCTTTGCCATATCATCCAGGAAAGAATTCATCTCCTCAAAAAATTTTGAATTTAAGGCATTCATTGCTTCAGGACGACTAATAGTTACAACAGCTATCTCCTCCTGAATGTCGATTTTTAAAATTTCATATTTCATGATCTTAAGTTTTTTATTTTGGTTTTTAATTCATTATTCTAAATCCTGACACCTGACACCCGATACCTGATACCCGATACCTGATACCTGA
>JAWOBS010000168.1:0-7132 GCA_046484145.1 Bacteroidales bacterium | reverse complement strand
GCGACGGCTTCCCCGACTCCGGAGCCCACCTCGCCACCCACCGTGGCTCCCACACCCACGGCCGCTCCCACGCAGACCTCGTCTCCGCCGGCAAGCTGCACAAGCCCCGCCGGTTGGGTCAGCTACACGGTTCGCAGAGGAGATACGCTGGCCGGGCTGGCCCGACGCGCCGGTGTGACCACGGCGGCATTGATGGAGGGCAACTGCCTCAGCACGTCGGCACTCCGGACGGGGGACGCTATTTACGTCCCCCCTTCGCTCCTCGCGGAGCCCGCGCCAGACCCCACGCCCTGCGGGCCACCTTCGGACTGGGTTTCATACACGGTGCAGCGCCACGATACCCTCTACTCCATCGCGCGTCGCTTCAACGTGGATACGGAGACGATTCAGAGGGCCAATTGCATGGCCAGCCACGCCATCTAATATCCTCTTCTTCCACCGGCCTTTTAATAATTTTCGGCAAGGGTGTTTCACCCAGAGATTCTATAGTTTTTTTAAACTCATCATAGGTGCCGTCAAACAGAAACCTAAGGGTTCTCCCTCTTGAGGTGGTATTATCTATAACCTCAGCCACTAAATTGTCATCATCACCAAAATAAAGCTTATTGCCGATACGTATTTTTCTGGCAGGATCAACGAGAACATCCCACAATCTGACTTCCCTGTTTAATTCTCTGAGCAGAAAAACTTCAATTTTTGCGCCTGTTTTTTCTTTTGTACCATACAATCTTGCAGGAAATACCTTAGTATCATTAACAACCATTACATCACCATCATCAAAGTAATTAATGATATCTTTAAACATTTTATGTTCAATATTCCCGGTGGATCTGTCAATAACCATAAGTCTTGATTCATCACGATTTTCTTGCGGATAATGGGCAATAAGGTTTGTTGGCAGGTTAAATCTAAAATCTGAGAGTTTCATATATTTAAGTTAATTTTTATATAAAGGATTAAGAGAAACACTATGTGCCTTGATGTCAACAATATATGTCGTGGCACAAAAGCTTGCAAAGATAATACAACAAAGAGGCCTTGTCAATAGTTTTGACAAAATAAAATTTCATCACACCCTGAAAGGCTTATCAATAATGGAAATAAACTTTTCGCAAATAGTATTATGAGCTTGAAAAATTTGTATTCTGTAAGATTTGCTTTTCAAAATATTCCAAAGACATAGCGTCTTTTACATGAAATTCACCTATTCTTTCTCTTCTAAGTGATTTTAAGTATGCCCCTGAATGAATTTTTTCTCCAAGATCTCTTGCTATTGCCCTGATATATGTTCCTTTACTGCAAACAATATTGAAGTAAAGTAGAGGAAGCTCCAATTTGACAACATCAAACTTATAAATAAATATTTGTCGGGTTTTTACTTTAGGGTCTTCTCCGCGGCGAGCTATATCATACGCTCTTTGGCCTGCTATTTTTTTTGCGGAAAAAGCGGGAGGCATTTGGTTAGATTCTCCAAGGAAGTTATTAGCAGCTTTTTGAACTATCTCCGGGCTTATATGATCGGCAGGAAACTTTTTGTCAACTTCAGTTTCAAGGTCAAAAGAAGGTGTTGTTGCACCCAGGAAAAATTCTCCGGAATACTCTTTTTCAAAAGCCTGAAATTTTTCGATTGATTTTGTTTGCTTGCCAAAGCAAATGATTAATAATCCGGTTGCCAGCGGGTCAAGAGTACCTGCATGGCCAATTTTTATTTTTTTCAAACCACAGCGGTATTTTAATATTGTTTTTAACCTGTTAACAACATCAAAAGACGTCCAGCCTAATGGTTTATCAAACAAGAAGACTTGTCCTTCAATAAAATCCTCAGCACATAAGCTTTTTAGTTCCATCAAACAATATTATAATAACCTAAGATTATAGCGATTACTCCTATTACAAGGCAATAAGCAGAAAAGTAAAAAATCTTGCCTTTTTTAACTATTTTAATCATCCAGCTACAAGCAAACAAACCCGCCATAAAGGCAGCAATTGCTCCAATAATCAAAGGGGCAATGCTTAATTCTGAGCCGGTTCCCTGTTTCGACAATGTAAGAACTTCAAGAAAGGAAGCTCCAAAAATTGGTATTAACACCATTAAAAAAGAAAATCGGGTAGCTTTTTCCTTGTCAATTCCCAGGTAAAGAGCCGTGCTAATTGTTGCGCCACTTCTGCTTATGCCGGGCAATACAGCTAAAGTTTGAGCCACGCCTATCATAATGGCTTTAAAAAAGGTGACATTGCCATTTTGTGGTTTTGCAAATTTTGTAAGAAACAACATCAATGCAGTAATTAGCATCATCAAACCAACAAAAAGAACATTTCCTTCAAAAAACTTTTCAATATCTTCCTTAAAAAACAGGCCAGCTATTGCAACCGGAACGGCAGATAGTAGTAGCAATAGTATAAACTTTGTTTCGTCATTCCACCTGAAACTAAAGAGGCTTGAGATTAAGCTAGCGATATCTTTTCTAAATACAACCAGAATACTTAAAAATGTAGCTCCATGCACAATAATAGAAAAAGTAAGATTCTCCTCTTCTAAGCCAAAAAAAGCAGCGCCTAACTCAAGATGGCCGCTGCTACTAATAGGAATAAATTCTGTAAGGCCTTGTATCAGGCCAAGGATAAATGCTTCAAACCAAGTCATAGTTAAATAAAGAATTATTTTTTAGCTTCTCCGGGATTTTCCTTTTCTGATGATTTTTTTGTAAGAATAGCATAAACCATAATACCATAACCGGCCAGTACAAGAATTGGCGCAACAGTAATTCTTCTATGGCTAAAGATTTCATAGCTAAACTCATTTGGGTCGGGTGATCCACCACCTATCATTAAAAGAAAGCCAATAATAGTAACAAGGATTCCAATTATCAATATTACATACTTTCTTTTATCAAAAACTATTTCACTCTTGGGTTTATCTTTTTGCTTATTCATACTTTAATTTTTAATCATTTAATACAAATACAAATTATCAGATTTTATATTCAGATATTTTCTAACAGCAAAGAATGTAGATATCCAGCTAATGATTATACCAAGGAAAATAACCATAACAAACAAGATCATCAGCATGTTTACATCTTGGAATTCAAGCAATTCCGGAATCTGCTTTTGTGCTGCAATAAGTGTTGCAAACAAAAGAGCGATTGCAATAAAAGAACCAATTATACCCTGGCTAACGCTTTTAATAATAAATGGTTTTCTTATAAATGACTGAGTAGCACCAACCAGCTGCATACTTTTAATTAAAAACCTTTTAGAAAATACGCTAAGCCTTATTGTATTATTAATCAGAGCAAAGGCTATTATAAGGAGTAAAGCACTAAAAATCACCAATATTAAACCAATTTTTGTAACATTATCGTTTACTTGTTCTACCAGGGGCTTTTGATAATAAACTTCTTTCACAATTCTTTCTTTTTCTATCAATGTAGAAAAAGAGCTAAGGCTATCAGGATGGGCGTATGCTGCTTGAAACCTTACTTCAATACTTGGAAACAAAGGATTATACCCTAAGAACTCAACAAAATCTTCACCAAGATCTTTAGTGAGATCTTCGGCAGCTTTATCTTTTGAGATAAACTCAGTTGATTTAGTGCCGGGTAATCCGTCAATATATTTTTGCAAGAAAGAAATTTCAGCAGGTTTTGCATTGTCATGCATAATCACAGAGAATCCGATATTCTCTTTTACATGCTCAGAAAGTTTTTTTGCGTGCAAAATGGTTAATCCCAACAAACCAAGAACATATAGTACTAAAGTTATACTAACAATAGCAGAAATTATTGAGGTTTTAAGCCTTCTTCCAACTATTTTATCTTCTTGACGTGCCATAATAAGCTATATTGAAATCAAATAATCTTCAAAAGTAAGGAAAACAAATAGAAATTCTAAATAAAATAAATGAAGCACAAAACAGAATTTATTATAATGCATTTTCGGTTTCAGGCTCATTTTTCAGTGCCATCTTTTTATGCCCTTTAAATAAACTCTTTTGAAAGATTAATATTGCAATTACCCCAACAGTAATAGCTGAATCAGCGATATTAAAAACAGGCCTGAAAAAAATAAAATCGTCGCCACCCCAGAATGGGAACCACTCGGGGAATGAGCCTTTAAGTATTGGGAAATAAAACATATCTACAACTTTTCCATGCAGGAAACTTGCATAACCTCCACCATCGCTCAAAAACTCAGCGGGTTTAAAAATTGTACTTTCCGAGAATATCAGTCCATAAAAAGCACTGTCAATAATATTACCGGCAGCCCCGGCAAGTATCAGAGAGACACATATTATCAAGCTTTTTCGGGCACCACTTTTTATAAGATTATAGATATACCATCCAATAAAAGTAACAGCAATAATCCTGAAAATACTCAGTAAAAGCTTGCCATAATTGCCCGGCAAGGACATGCCAAAAGCCATTCCTTCATTTTCGGTAAAATGAATAATGAACCAATCTCCAATGACAAAAATATTTTGCCCCAGGGTCATATTTGTTTTAACCAGGATTTTAACAAACTGGTCAATAAACAAAACCAAACCAATAACTATCCATGGGATATACTTCTTCTTCACAGCCAATAGTTACTGATTTTATTTGTTTTGGTTTAACTTAGCTTCTATGCTGAGAGTAGCGTGCGGCACACTTCTAAGGCGTTCTTTAGAAATAAGCTTACCTGTTTCGCGGCAGATGCCATAAGTTTTATTTTCAATGCGGATAAGTGCATTTTCAAGGTCTCGAATAAACTTTTGCTGACGAGCAGCCAGTTGTCCGTTCTCTTCTTTTGACAGTACTTGCGAACCTTCTTCTAATATTTTAAAAGATGGAGAAGTATCATTAGTGTCATTTGCATTTTGGGTTGTATAAGCTTCTGTAAGCATTTTTAACCCAGCGCGTGCTTCCTCCAGTTTTTTCAGAATGATTTCTTTAAATTCCTGAAGTTCCTCATCTGAGTACCTGGTCTTTTCTCTTTTAGTTTCCATAACAACCGGATTTTAATAATTATTACCGTTTACTTTATTAATTAAAACACGAGTTTGAACGTCATCAAAAATTTCAACTTCTACTTTATCAGAATCTTCGATAACATCAGTGTAATTTAAATTTACCGCCAGCGTTTCTGAACAAATATAGTCATTATTATTTAATACTGCATCAGAAATCGATGGATGTTTTTCTACAAAAAGTTCAATTTTATCTGTCACTTCAAAACCTTTATCCTTGCGAAGATTTTGGATGCGATTAATAAGCTCTCTTGCAATTCCTTCCTGCTTCAATTCATCATTAATTGTAACATCCAAAGCAACAGTCAGATTGCCTTCATTTGCAACCAACCAACCCGGGATATCCTCAGAAATAATATCTACATCATCAGTTGTGATCTCAATGTTTTGGCCATCTACTGTGAAAGAATATTTTCCATCTTTTTCGATAATATTAATATCATCCTGAGAGAGTTTATTAATTTCTGCAGCAATTTGTTTCATTAGCTTTCCATGTTTAGGGCCGAGGGTTTTGAAGTTAGGTTTTATTTTTTTAACCAATACACCGGCAGTCTCATCGAGATGCTCAATCTCTTTTACATTAACCTCTGATAGAACTAGTTCTTCGATACCTTTTAACTGTTTTCTGAATTTTTCATCAAGAACAGGCACCATGACCTTTTGGAGGGGTTGTCTGACGCGGATATTTACTTTTTTCCTCAGGCCAAGCACCATGGAAGATATTTTTTGAGCCAGTTGCATTCTTTGTTCAAGGTCTTTATCAATAGCTTTTTCATCAGCAATAGGGAAGTCTGTTAGATGAACAGAGGCTGCATTATTTTTAGCTGTAACAATATTAAGATCCAGAAACAATTTTTCGCTAAAGAAAGGTGCAATTGGAGCAATAAGCATAGCAAGAGTTTCAAGGCAATTATATAAGGTTTGATATGCTGATATTTTATCTTCGGTATAATCACCTTTCCAGAAACGCCTGCGCGACAAGCGTACATACCAGTTGCTCAGGTGCTCGTCAACGAATTCCTGTATAAGCCTTCCTGCTCTTGTTGGTTCAAAATCAAGGTAACACTCATCTACCAGTTTTATTAAGGTATTAAGCTCTGATAATATCCATCTGTCAATTTCCGGGCGTTTTTCAACCTTGATTTCATCTTCATCATATTTAAAGCCGTCGATATTAGCATAAAGAGCAAAAAAAGCATAAGTATTATATAATGTCCCGAAAAATTTACGTTGTACTTCAGCAATACCGGCAAGATCAAATTTAAGGTTATCCCATGGCTGAGCATTTGTTATCATATACCATCTTGTGGCATCCGGTCCGTATTTTTCTATAGTTTCAAATGGATCTATTGCGTTTCCCAGTCTTTTAGACATTTTATTGCCTTTTTTGTCGAGCACAAGACCGTTAGATACTACAGTTTTAAAGGCAACTGAATCAAACAAAGTCGTAGCAATTGCGTGCAGGGTAAAAAACCAACCTCTCGTTTGGTCAACACCTTCAGCAATAAAATCAGCGGGGAAATTATTTTCAAAAATTTCTTTGTTTTCAAAAGGATAGTGGTACTGTGCATAAGGCATAGAGCCGGAATCGAACCACACATCTATTAAATCAGTTTCGCGATGCATCTTTTTTCCAGAAGGAGACACGAGGACAACTTCATCAACAAAAGGCCTGTGCAGGTCAAATAGATTATAATTATCTTCCGACATATCCTCCTCTTTAAAATCCTTAAGAGGGTTTTCTTTCATAAAGCCTTTATCAACTGCCTTTTGAATTTCTTCTTTAAGCTGCTTAACAGAGCCGATACATATTTGTTCTTCCTTATCTTCTGTAGTCCATACCGGCAGTGGCACACCCCAAAACCTTGATCTGCTGAGATTCCAGTCCTGCAGGTTTTCAAGCCAATTGCCAAACCTGCCAATTCCGGTACTTTCGGGCTTCCAGTTAATAGTTTTATTAAGCTCTATCATTCTCTCTTTCAGCTCTGTAGTTCTGACCCCTCACTCTCCAGAGCGTCGGGGCGCCCGTAGCGGATGTTGTCGCGGATGGTGCCGGTGAACAGCACCGGCTCCTGCAGCGCGACGCCCACGTGGGTGCGCAGCTGGTGGAGGGGCAGCTCCCGC
>JAWOBS010000159.1:0-3346 GCA_046484145.1 Bacteroidales bacterium | reverse complement strand
GACAAGAAAACCAGGTATATTTTTGTAACAGGCGGAGTTACTTCCTCATTAGGAAAAGGAATCATATCTGCTTCTTTGGCAAAACTTTTACAGTCGAGAGGTTACAGTGTAACCATTCAAAAGCTGGACCCATATATCAATATTGATCCCGGGACACTCAATCCATACGAGCATGGTGAGTGCTACGTTACAGAAGATGGAGCGGAAACCGACCTTGACCTTGGCCACTATGAAAGGTTTTTGAATGTTTCAACATCGCAGGCTAATAATGTGACCACAGGCAGGATATATCAATCTGTTATAAGAAAAGAACGGCAGGGAGATTATCTCGGAGAGACAGTCCAGATAATTCCACATATTACTGATGAAATAAAATACTGTATAAAGCTTTTAGGAGAAGAGAAGAAATATGATTTTGTAATAACTGAGATTGGAGGAACTGTGGGCGATATTGAATCATTGCCATATATTGAAGCAATTCGTCAGTTAAAATGGGATCTTGGAAAAAGAAGCCTGGTAATTCACCTGACACTAGTGCCATACCTGGCAGCTGCAAAGGAGTTAAAAACAAAGCCCACTCAACATTCTGTCAAAACAATGCTGGAGTATGGGGTGCAGCCTGATATACTGGTTTGCCGTACGGAAAAAGAGCTTAACAGCACTATCAGGAATAAGATTGCGCTGTTTTGTAATGTTGAGCCAACTTCTGTAATAGAATCTATTGATACAATTTCTATTTATAAAGTCCCATTATTAATGCGCGATGAAAAGCTTGACCAGGTTGTTCTGAAAAAGATGAATATGCCCGTGATGGCAACATCTGATCTTAAAAAGTGGGAATCTTTTATAAAGAAACTTCTTAATCCTAAAAAAACAGTTTCCATTGCTCTTGTTGGAAAGTATGTTGAGCTTGTTGATGCGTATAAATCAATAATAGAATCTTTCATTCACGCAGGCACAGCTAATAATTGCAAAGTTGACCTTAAGCTAATACAATCTGAAAACATCAATGAAGATAACGTGAAAGATATGCTTCATGGTGTTTCCGGAGTGTTGGTTGCACCTGGATTTGGCGACAGGGGGATAGAAGGGAAAATTGCAGCTATAAAATATGTCAGGGAAAATAAAATTCCATTTTTTGGTATTTGTCTTGGATTGCAATGCGCTGTTATTGAGTATGCAAGAAATGTTATTGGATTAGACAAGGCTCATTCTACAGAAATCAATAAAAACACCCCCTTTCCTGTTATAGATATAATGGAAGAACAGAAAAACATCACTACTTTGGGTGGCACAATGAGGCTGGGAGCTTATTCATGTCAATTATCGCAGGATTCTAAAGCCTTTAAAATATATAAGAAAAACCTCATAAGTGAAAGGCACAGGCATAGATATGAGTTCAATAACGAATACCTGGAACGATTTAAGCAGAGTGGTTTTGTTCCTACAGGAATAAACCCGGGTACAAATCTTGTTGAAATTATGGAAATACCGGAAAACCCATGGTTTGTTGGAGTGCAATTTCACCCTGAATATAAAAGCACAGTGGCCAGGCCGCATCCTTTGTTTGTTAGTTTTGTTGAAGCTGTTATCAAACATGAGGGCCTTAAATAAAAATGGGTTTGCCAATTATTATTATATTTTTTTTATTTAAACTATATTTGCACTTTTTGAATTTTCAATACATAATCTATAACATAAAGTTAATATGAGTAAAGACAATATTATTGGAATCGTTATTATTGTTACTATAATTATAGCATATAGTATATGGAGCGCTCCAAGTAAAGAAGAAATTGAAGCTAAAAGGATACAAGATAGTATCGCTAAAGTTGAACAAGCAAAAGAAAGTATAGATTCTCTTATCCTTGAAGAAGATGAAGCCGAAAAGCGAGAAATAACCCCTGATTCCGAAATAGAAGAAAAGGAAGCTATTGCTAAAGATACTATTCTAAGTAAAGATGAGTATGAAAATAAATTTGGAGATTTTGCCCAAAGCGCTTCCGGTGAAGAAGATATTATCACCCTGGAAAATGATCTTTTAATTCTAAAAATTAATACTAAAGGTGGATTTTTAGAAACTGCGGAATTAAAAAATTATAAAACCTGGGATCAAGATCCTTTAATTTTATTTCATGCCGAACATAATGATTTCTCATTAAGTTTTTATCACGGTAATAAACTTATCAACACTGAAGACCTGTACTTTGAAGCCTTCAACACGGATTCAAGATATCATAATTCAGATCATATTACAATAAGTGGAAATGATTCTACGAGTTTTTCAATGAGATTATATGCAGGTGACCCGGAAACCGATCTGTCACCTAAATATATTGAGTTTTTATATGGCATTAAAGGTGATGACCATATGATAGATTTTGATATTCGTTTTGTCGGCCTTGATAATATTATAGCACGGGATGTTTTCAGTATTGACTGGGAAATATTATCACCGAGGAATGAAAAAAGTTATACTAATGAACAAAGGACAACAACCATATACTATCAATATCAGAATGATGATGTATCATACCTGAGCGAGACCAGCGATGACAGGGAAGAGTTGCTTAGCAAGCTAAAGTGGATTTCTTTTAAACAACAATTTTTCTCAACTACTCTAATAGCCGATAATTCCTTTAGAAGTGCCATTGTCGAAACAAAAATGTTTGAAGAAGAAGAGAATCCTGACTTTTTAAAAAACATGACAATGTCGGTTATCATAGAGGAATTGGAGAATAACAGTTTCCCTATGAGTATTTATTTGGGCCCGAACCATTTCAGGACATTAAGCTCTTATGATTTGGATCTTGAAAGGCAAATTCCCCTGGGATGGAGCTTTTTCTTAATGTCATGGATTAACAGATTTCTTGTTATACCGACATTTAACTGGTTGGACTCAATGAATTTAAATTACGGTTTAATAATATTGTTGTTAACAATAATGCTTAAGATAGTCCTATTGCCGATTGCATTCAAGACTTATATCTCATCGGCTAAAATGAGAATGCTTAAGCCTGACATTGAGGAGTTAGGTAAAAAATTCCCGAAAAAGGAAGATTCAATGAAGAAGCAACAGGCTACAATGGCACTATACAAGAAGGCGGGTGTAAATCCAATGGCCGGTTGTATCCCAATGATATTACAGCTTCCAATATTACTTGCACTTTTTAGATTTTTCCCGGCATCTATTGAGTTGCGACAAGAAGCTTTTCTTTGGGCAGACGATCTTTCCTCTTATGATTCAATATTGAATTTACCTTTTACAATTCCGTTTTATGGGGATCATGTTAGTCTCTTCACTATTTTGATGGCTATTTCAACTATCATTTATACTAAGATGAAT
>JAWOBS010000070.1:0-9323 GCA_046484145.1 Bacteroidales bacterium | reverse complement strand
TCGCAGCAATATCCATGGGAGAGTAGTCTGACTTATCATCGTTTTGATATATCTTTGTTGTTTCAATGTCATAACTCATGCTTAAAGCAAAAGACAATTGTCCGCTGTGCTTTTCGCCCACCTGGTCAATATCTTCAAAGTCTTTTTTACATGAATTTGTTGCAACAACAAAGCAAAGAGCCAAAAACAACCCCCAATACTGCTTTTTAAAAAAATGTTTTTTCATAGATTTTGATTTTTCATGTTTGTTAAAAAAATGATTTAAAAAAAATCCTTAATCCCATCAATAATCACATATTTATGACAGGAAAAATAGATAAAATAAAGTGTTATTTCGCCTCGGCCGATAAATATTCAAACAAAATAACAATACAAAGCAAGTAAAAATATTTGAATTAAATAAACATTAATACGAAAATAAAATTAATTAATCCATAAAAAGGATATATTAAATCCAAACAAGCCTTGTTTGTCGAAACAAAAACAGGCTTTAATAAATTTAGTGCAGAATTTTTTTTTTGAAAGGAAATTACAATGTGAGTAGTTTGGCAGTGAAACGTTTTTTGTTATAAGTTACAGCAACAATAATCAGTGGACTATTAGTTTTAATTGGAATATAGGTTTTTTCCCCGGGAGGATAACTTTGAGATAAAAGTTCTTTCCCGTTTATATTATAAATGCTTACATGAAAATCAGTTGTTGGAATTTCACTCCAGTTGATGCTTATTCGCCCGTTATTATATCCAAAGACTGGTTCTTTATAATTATAATTAGTTATATTTTCAGAAGAGACAGATCCCCCATATCCGCAAACCTCAAAGATTTCAATAATATCTTCAGAGTAGTGTGTAATGTTGCTTTCATAATAAATATTTTCGGTAGGTTTAAATCTTAGATATACTGTATTCATTTGAAATTCTTCATTTTGTTCAAAAAATGTAAAGTATGAAAAATTCTCTCCATCAGAAGATATTTCGAAAGGTGCCTGTGATTCGATGATTATCATATCATCAAGAAATCTTCCAATAACATTATAAGATTTCACTTCAGAATACTCATCCAGAGGTGTGTTAGGGAAACATCCGAATTTATCTTTTTGAACAATTATTCGTGGTGCATATTCTGTCCAGAAAATATCATCAATTACTATTTGATTATAATTTTCACTGTTTGGATTTTTAAGTCTTAGTTCAATTGTAATATCTCCTAAAATATTAATGTTATTTACTTCAAAAACATGAATGCTGTCGCAATCTCCAAAAAAATTCCCAAAAATTTCTGATTCACCTTTTTTTTCTCCATTAACAAAGAGTTCAATCTGCCTGGGTTCCTCATTAGAAAATGCTTTCCTCATTTTCACCGAAAAGTCTTGAATGCCATGAGGAACTGTCTCAGAAAATATTCTGCTTTGCAAAGGATCTCTGAACATAAGTCCTTTCCCATCTATAGGGTATGATTGCTCACTTCTGGCATGATAGTATGACCATGTTCTGTCATTATTTCCTACAAAAGAATCATCAATATAGGTGCTGCCGGTAGCATTTGATTTGTTAAAATCTTCTAGTCCGCCACCAATAGGGTTTCCAATCTTGTAATTATACACTGAGGATTGAGATAGATTATCGTCGTCATCAACAGCAGAGATAGAGTAGTAAATATTTGCCTGGTGGTCTTGTTGAGGTATGGGGTTAGTTGTAAAGAAAATGTAATCCTCCGTCATTGTCATTTCAATCTCATTATGAAGATCATCAGGTGCGTAGCCCCATTGCAAATAAGCTTCCATAACCTGTCCATCATCATATATATAAGCCTCAACATCAACCTCATCAAATGCTTCAGGTTGTTCCGGATGAATTCTTGCATATATTACTGATGGTGCAAAAGTGCAATCTCCTCCCCATATTTTACAAGCAAGGTCAGGGTGGTCAATAAATGGGTTTCTGTTTCCCTGACGTTCGTAAATGGCATTATTTCTGTCTATTTCTTTAGGGCTAACAGGGTCTGAGATATGCCATTTAAGCAACATATCGTATGCCCAGGGTGCAAATCCGCTGCCTTCAAGCATGTCTGTGTTTTCATATGCACTCCAGGATTCAATGCGATTCATATATCGAGTCAACATATAAAAGTAATGCCTTGCCAGGTCTCCTTTATATGCGTCTATAGGTTCAAAAACTGTTCCTGTATATGCACTTTCAAAGTCATAGCAATTTGGGCCTTTTTTACTTCCGTTTGAAGTGGTTAGTTCCGGCTCGCAAACTTCTCCGTAAGGCAAGTTGCTTCTGTTGGTGTTTATCCACGCATCTGCAGGTATGATGTGAAAAAGGTCTGTGTACATTGTGTCGGAAGAGGAGGTGCCACCTCCCCACCAACTTTTAGGAAATGAATGCTCCCTGTTATATACCAGTCCTTCTTCTGCTGCTCCACCTGTTCCCTGCTGGTCATCAAAAAATGTGAATTCAAAAACAGGTTCTCCGGGATACGGAATATCAGTGTAAATACACCATACCTTGCCATTTGGTTTGCGGTCTGTATAATAAAAATCATTCCAGATTTGGTTATAAGTTCTTGGGTCGTGGTTTTTTATTATGTTATGCAAGCTCTCCCGTAGTTCTTCATCTTCCAGGCCAACAATATCATCATAATAACCTGGAGGTATTTGTGATTTTATTGTTATAGCTAAAAGACAAAAGCAAAAGAGAAGTATAATGTTTTTTATAATCAGGTTCATTTATAGATAATTAATTGTTGCAAAAATCGCCTAAGTAATTTACAAAATTACATGCTTAAAGCCTAATTTTATTAGGTGTTTTTACGTTAGTTTATCGGCAGGAGTTAATTTGAAAGTTGTTATAATTTGTTGAGAATACAGAGTTTTTACAAAATACGAAGATTGTACAGCAGGAGGTATTGTTAATATTGGTTTAAGAAAGGATTTTTTTTTGTAAAAAAGATTAAATTTGTAGCATGAGCAGTAATAGTTTTGGAAATTTTTTGAGGTTCACAAGCTTTGGTGAGTCACACGGAAAGATGATTGGTGGCGTCCTGGATGGATTTCCCCCAGGTGTGTTAATCGATTTTGATTTTATAAAAGCAGAAATGATGCGTCGCCGGCCGGGTTATTCCGGAATTTCTTCAAACAGGAAGGAAGCAGATGAGGTTGAGATTATCAGTGGAGTCCACAATGGAATTTCAACAGGAGCTCCAATAGCATTCTTAATAAATAATGAAAATGCCCGTCCTGATGAATATAGTAATATTAGAGATTCCTTCCGGCCTTCTCATGCAGATTTTACTTATTATAAAAAGTACGGCATCAGCGGATTAAGTGGAGGGGGGCGTTCTTCAGCCAGGGAAACAGCATGCAGGCTTGCTGCTGGAGCTCTTGCAAAATGCTTTTTACGGACTTATAATATTAACATTAGTGCTTATACTTCCGGTATTGGCAGTATTGATTTAGAAAAAGCTTATAATGAGCTGAATCTGGATATTTCAAAGGGAAATCCTGTTAGTTGTCCCGACCCTGAAAAAGCCGTAATAATGGAAAATCTAATCCTGGAATACAAGAACAAAGGTGATAGCATTGGTGGCAGGATTAGCTGCGTGATAAAAGGTGTTTTATCTGGCCTTGGGGATCCTGTATTTGATAAATTGCAGGCAAATCTTGCAAAAGCGATGTTGTCAATTCCTGCTGCAAAAGCTTTTGAGTACGGAAGTGGTTTGTCAGGTAGTTATATGACAGGTAGTCAGCATAATGATGAGTTTTTTATCGATAAAAATAATAGCGTTCATACCCGAACAAATTTCTCGGGAGGAATACAAGGAGGCATTTCAAATGGCGAAGATATTTATTTCAAGGTAGCTTTTAAACCGGTCTCGTCTATATCAAAGAAACAGAATACTGTAAATGTCAAAGGTGAGAGTGAGCAAATTGAAATTAATGGCAGACATGATAGTTGCGTTGTGCCTCGTGCCGTTCCTGTTGTTGAAGCCATGGCTGCCCTTGTTATAGCAGATGCTTTGATAATAAACAGAACACAAAATGATATTGGAATTAATAAATAATCAGCTATAAAAAGCGTTATAATTTAAAAATTTTTATTGACATAATGAATTAATAATGTCGCTTCGCTACTATATCCTTATTCTATTTTTTATAGGCAGTTTTAATGTATTAACTGCTCAGCAGAGTAATTGCCCCCCTTTACAGGATGAAAGGCTTGAAAGATTGTTTGCTGAAGCAGTGGATCATTATAAGTCTTTCAGATACAGGCGTGCACTTAGCTTATTATTTGAGATAAACCGCCAGGAGCCTGATTTTGCACCGGCTCATTATTTGCTGGGTTTGATATATGTAAACGAAAGGAACTTCAGGCCTAATCTGGCGAAAGGACATTTTGAAAAAACTTTGGATATTTGTCCGGAAATAGATCCATACTTGTATTATCATTTGGGTGAAATTTATTTTATAAATGGTGTTTTTGAGAAATCAGCTAATATGTATGAAAAGTTTATTTCATATATAGATGAAATTTCTGATGATGATTATTTTAAAGCTGTTGAAAATTTAGAACAGGCAAAATTTCTTCATGAAGGCTATTCCAATCCGGTGCCTTTTAATCCGGTGCCCGTTAGAAGAATTAGCACTGAAAATGACGAATACCTGATAACGATATCAGCAGATGGACAGGTTGCTCTTTTTACAAGGCGGGTAAAGATTAAAGACCAGTTTTCACCCTGGGATACACATGTAAACTATAAGGAACTGTTTATGCAAAGTTTCAGGATAAACGATAATGCATTTGAGGAGGGAGAGCCATTGCCTCCACCTTTTAACACTCAAATGCACGAGGGTAGCCCTTCTCTGACTTATGATAACCGCACCATGTATTTTACTGCCTGTGAGTTTGAAAAAGAGTATTATAATTGTAATATTCATGTTTCACATAATGTAAATGGAATGTACTGGTCAAAATCAACAAAGCTTCCTGAAACTGTTAATTCTACTGATGCATGGGAGTCTCAGCCATCAATCAGCCCTGATGGTAAAACTCTGTATTTTGTCTCGGATAGAAATGGACGCTATGATATTTTTGTAACAAGGAAAGATGATGATGGGAACTGGCAGCCCGCTGAAGACTTAGGTTCTCCCATTAATTCTTCAGGCAACGAAAGAAGCCCTTTTATTCATATTGATGGAAAAACCTTGTATTTTAGTAGTGACGGGCATCTTGGTTTTGGCGGTTATGATCTTTTCTTTTCAAAAATGCAGGATGATAATAGCTGGGGTAAACCTGTAAATCTTGGCTACCCTATTAATACTGCTGCTGATGAAACCGGATTGTACGTTAGTACTGATGGCGCAGATGCTTATTTTGGCTCTACCAGGTTTAATGACAATGAAGAGTGGAATATCTACACTTTTGAGCTATATGAAAAAGCCCGCCCGGAAAAAGTCTTGTTCATTTCCGGAGAGGTTGAAAATGAAGACAGTACGAGTTTAAATGATGTTCATTTACAACTTAGAAACCTTGCAACACAGGAAACAAAGGATATTGAAGTAGATAGTTTGACAGGAAAATATGCAATCGCTGAATTATTTAATGAAGATTTTCTTCTGACTTTAAAAAAGGAAAATTTTGCCTACAATTCAAGGTTGCTCTTATCTGAAGATACGCTTTTAAATTCGCCTGCAAAAGTTGATCTTGACCTTTTACCGGTGGAGGTCGGGCAAAAGTATGAGATTCAGGATATTTATTTTGATTATGATAAGTATGAACTAAAAAAAGAGTCAAAAATTGTTTTATATACTCATGTTGAATTTCTTAATGACCATCCTGATATAAAGCTGGAAATCCGAGGACATACTGATAATATTGGCGGACAAGAGTATAATCAGACTCTGAGTGAAAACAGGGCAAAAGCTGTTTATGATTTTTTTGTAGAAAATAGTATTTCTCCTCATAGGCTTTCTTATAAGGGCTTTGGACAAACAGAGCCTGTTGATACAAATGAAACCGCAGAAGGCAGAGCTAACAACAGGCGCACAGAGTTTGTAATAGTCAGTAAATAATTATTCTTTCCTATCTTTCGGAAGGCATCCATTTTTTTGTTGAAAACAAAGTATCTCCTCATAGGCTTTCTTTTCTTATTAGAATTGCGGCTATTTGTAAAAAACACTTTTATCTACAGCATATCTGATATGTGTGCCTTTTCCAATACATCCATCTTTATCATAAGCTGCCACATTAAAAACAAATTTGCGGCCGTCAGTTTCTTTAAGCTCAGATTCTGCCCATACCTTTTCTCCCGGCAGGGTTGCTTTCAGGTGTCTTATGTTGACCTCAAAACCCACACTAACATGATTTTCGGGTAACAGATTTTTTATGCTCAGGTCAGCAGCCTGCTCCATTAAAGCTATCATAGCCGGTGTAGCAAATACATCAATATGGCCTGAACCATAAAATGATGCAAGGTCTGTGTCGTTTACTGTTTTTTCTTTGTAACCTTTTATGCCCGGTTTTATATTGTCTTTCATATGTTGGTTGTTTAGTTATGGGGGGGTGAGTGATCGGTAATTAGTGAATATAATGAATACTTGTCTGTCTTTTACTGTCCAATGTTTTTGCACAATTTTCACTGATTATTGCTTGTTTAGGTTTGATTTGTTAATGAATATTGATTGCATTATCTTTAAAATGCGAAAATATAAATTTTGTATTTAAATTTTGTATTTATTAGTTCGCATTAATTAATTTTACCCGAAAAAAATACTATGCACTTAAGTTACATAGATTGGGCAATAATAATTTTCTTTTTGGGGATTTCTCTGTCTATCGGATTGTATTTCAGGAAGAGGGGTGGAAAAAGCTTGTCGGATTACTTCCTGACAGGCAGGAATTTGCCATGGTATATTGCCGGAATAAGTATGGTTGCAACCACATTTGCTGCTGATACTCCCCTTGCTGTGACTGAGCTGGTTGCTGATGGAGGTGTTTCAGGTAATTGGCTGTGGTGGAATATGTTGATAGGCGGGATGCTAACTACTTTTTTCTTTGCCCGCTATTGGCGCAAAGCAGAGGTGCTTACCGAACTTGAGCTGATAGAGCTCAGATATGGCGGTCGTCCTGCTTATTTTTTACGCGTTTTTAAGTCACTGTATCTTGGTGTGTTTATGAATTGTGTTATTATTGCATGGGTAAACCTGGCATTAATGGCCATTATTCAGGTGTTTTTTGAAGTTCCTGCTGGTTCTTTGATATGGATAATTGCCGGGATTATGTCAGTTACTGTTATTTATTCTTCATTAAGTGGCTTGTGGGGTGTTGCTGTTACTGATGCTGTTCAGTTTGTAATAGCGATGACAGCCAGTATAATTTTGGCAGTTATAGTTTTGCAAGTCGAAGCAATAGGAGGGATGTCCGGTTTGAAAAGCCAGCTTCCTGAAGCTAGTTTGAACTTTTTCCCATCTATCGGTGATGATAATTTTACAGGTACATTAACGATAAGCATTGGTGCTTTTCTCGCTTTTGCAGGTTTTCAATGGTGGGCAAGTTGGTATCCCGGAGCTGAGCCGGGAGGTGGTGGCTATGTTGCTCAACGAATGATGAGTTGCAAAAATGAAAAACATGCTGTATTTGCCACTTTGTTTTTCCAAATAGCTCATTATTGCCTTAGACCCTGGCCGTGGATTATTGTCGGTCTTGCTGCAGTTGTCTTGTATCCTGAACTTGGCCCGGATGAGAAAAGGCTTGGGTATGCAATGGCTATGAAAGATCATTTACCTATTGGGCTTCGCGGACTTATGCTTACTGCTTTCCTGGCAGCCTATATGAGCACAATATCAACACAACTTAACTGGGGTGCAAGTTATCTCGTAAATGACTTTTATAAAAAAGTGCTTAAACCGCAGTCATCTTTTGAAAATGAAGAAAAAGCAAATAAGCATTATGTTCTTTTTGGCAGATTATTTACTGTAATGCTTATGTTTATTGCGCTTTTTGTAACTACACTGGTTGAAACCATCAGCGGGGTGTGGCTTTTTGTGATAGAATGTGGTGCCGGGCTAGGTTTGGTGCTGATACTTAGGTGGTACTGGTGGAGAATTAATGCATGGAGCGAAATTTCAGCTACCATTATTCCTTTTATAGTTTATGGCATTGCAAATTTTTACCTTGTTAAAATTTTACCCGAAAGCTTTGTCGTTCATCGGGGCCCGTTTTTCCTTACGGTAGGAATTACTACTATAGGTTGGCTGATTATTACATTTGTTACTAAGCCGGAAAGAAAAGATGTTTTGCAAAAATTTTATGATAAAGTTCAACCGGAAGGCTCATGGAAAGCTTTTAAAACTAAGGAAAGAAAGAAGAAAAGACAAATACCAAAATTGCTTGCATGCTGGTTAAGCGGAGTTGTAATGACTTATGCCTTGCTTTTTGCAACAGGGAAGTTGATATTTGGAGAGTACTTGTATTTCTTTTATTGGATAATTGTTGCTGCCGCCGGATTGTCGGTGCTTTTGTACGTTTTACCAAAAACAAGCATTTTGGATAAAAGCTGATAATAAACTTGATTTTTGTTTTTTTCTACAACAATACCGGGCATTTTTAAGTTATAATTGAAAAGTTATTTGAATTTATTTTGAAACGAAGCCAGAGGAACTCAGATAAAAATTGAAAATATATTTTATAAAATTGATATCTATTTGAAAGAATAAAAGGCTTATTACTAATTTATGGGTAATGATTTTAACTTGACAGCAGAAAGTGAAAAAGTAAGCAGTGACCAGTAACTAATTGTCAGAGACATACACCCGTCACTCGTCACCAATCACCCATAACTAAACAACCAACACATGAAACATAAAAAAATTATATTACCTGCAATCATAATTATCTTGATCGGTGGTTTGTGGCTTCTTTTGCGCAGTGAGCCGGCCGTGTCGGAGGCCATAGTTGTGCCTGTAGAACAGGGCGAATTTGCAATTAGTATATATACCAGCGGAGAGCTGGAAGCTGAGAAATCAGAAAATATTCATGGGCCCTCAGGCTTGAGAACTGTTGGCATATGGAATGTACAGATAAGTGAACTTATCACTGAAGGTTCTCTTGTTGAAGAAGGAGACTGGGTAGCTACACTTGACAGGACAGAAATTAGTAACCGGTTAAAAGATGTTGAAACAGAGCTCGAGAAGCTGGAAATGTTGCATACACAAACCAGGCTTGATACTACCATAGAGCTAAGGAATGCCCGTGATGAGCTTGTTAACTTAAACTATTCAATGGAAGAAGCGCGTTTAACTCTTGAGCAATCTCAATATGAAC
>JAWOBS010000019.1:0-3722 GCA_046484145.1 Bacteroidales bacterium | reverse complement strand
TATTACAGGGCATTACCGGGTATTGACATGGATGAAAAACTGTTCCCGGAAGAAAAAAGATTTTTCCCCGGTTTGATAAATAATAGAACGATTTATCAAACCGGGGAAAAGAAAAAAATATAACTTTGAATTGTGAAACTAACTTGAGAAAGACAAATCTCCAGACACACTGGATGGAACACTACCCATTTTTTGTAACCTTTCTTCACTAATTTGACTTCTTCAGAAGGATTATTGACTTCATGATAACCATTCTTCTGGAAGAAACCTTTAACTAATTCTAAATCCAATTTTCTTCTATCACAATTAGATATTTGAGCTGAATAAAATGCCCGGTTCATATTCAATACTAATTAAAAAATTCATAAACTTGAATATCACTATCTTCTGTTTCAGCATATTCGCAAATTAAATAGTGTTTATTTTTTATTAGTCTTGTTTCTGGATGTCGCAGTGGGGATTCTGAAAATAAATAAGGACTTTCTTCAATATTTTTATAATAAATCTTATTATTTGGAATATGTCCATTTGTAAACCAAATTATATTATTATAGCTTATGCATGGTAATAATCCTTCAAATTCATCAACAATCTTATTTGATTTTAAATCAAGAACCTGAATGTAATTTTTCTTATTTATTTTACGAACAGAAGCGACTAAATTCCCTAATATTGACGGATGCCATCCTGAACAAATAACTTTTGGATCTCCTATAACTGGATTGTAAACAATTTTAGTAGAAGGCCTATATCCTATGCAATACACTGAATTTCCCAATAAATCAATATTAAATCCCCAAGATTTATTATTTAAGGTAATATTAAATATCTTTCCTGAAACTATGTTGTAATTATAAACATCTTGAGTCGGTTTGTTTTTTCCAAAATAAATTAGTTTCGAATCTGCTGACCACCTTGGGACTGTTGGATCAGAGATAGATATAAAACTACTTGTATCATCTATAAAATTATATAACCATAATTCTGCATCTCTATTTGACCATTTTTGAAAAGCTATATAATTGCCATCAGGACTCAAACAACCATGCATCCCTTTAAAAGACTTAATAAGTTTTGCTTTTATTTTCATCCGAAAATATATTTATTAAACATTTAATTATCAATCATATATAATATCAGTTAAGAAAATGAAATTTTCATCCACATGCTCAAGGCAATACTCTTTTGTGCTTAACTGATAAGGTCAGTTTCATTTTCGTTGTATTAATGCGTACAGTAAAAATCGACCTTTTAAATTTATTAGGCTGCCTCCTCTTTATTGAACTCTGTATTTGGATCAAGCCTTTCTATTTGCTTTTTATAATATGCGATGAGCTTGTCTTTCCTGAAGTTATTCAGGTATTCCTCGCCCAATTCTTTATACTCAACCTTGTCCTTAATGATGAAGTAAGAGGCTATCAGGATCTTGTGTCCTAGTGCAACAATGGCCTTTTTCTTCCCTCTTCTACCAACCAGGCTTTTGTATTTTGAACTGAAGTAGGTATTCTTAGTTTTAGCTGCTGCCCATCCTGCTTCGGTTAATGCACTTCGTAGGTTTTTATTCCCGTGGGTAGTGCGACCACTCTTATTTTTTCCTGCACTCTCGTTACTTCCGGGACTCATTCCAGCCCATGATGCAAGATGCTTTTGATCAGGGAAGCGGGACATATCTGTACCTATCTCAGCTATGATAGCTATGGCTACTTCCCGGCCAACACCGGGGATCATCTCCAACAACTCTCTTTCCAGATTATAAGGTTCCATAACAGCATCCAGTCTCTCATCTATCTCTGTAATGGTGCTTTCCGTCTTCGCAATGTTACCAAGGATGGTCCGCATCATGAACTTATGATGTTCAGTGATATAGCCGGTCAACGCTTCCTTAATGTCCTCACGATTTGCTTTCACCTTTCCATGTACATATTGCATCAACTCCTCAGGACGGTAATCATCAACCGACAATATGTGATTGACCATCTTGCTTCCGCTTGCACCAAAAACATTACTCAAAACCATAGATAGCTTGATATTACTATCCTCAAGGATTTTCAGGAATCGGTTCTTGTCTGCTGTAACCTGCTGGACCAGTTTCTTGCGATATCTGGTCAGATCACGCAGTTCCCGGAAAGGACGCCCTGGGATAAAACTACCTTTGAGTAATCCACTCAATAATAGTTTTACTAACCACCGGCTGTCTTTCTTATCTGTCTTATGACCAGGCACGTTCTTCACATGACGGGCATTGACCAGCAGGATTGCAAAATCATCGCCCAGTACATTAAAAACCGGCTTCCAGTAGACTCCTGTACTCTCCATAGCAATGTGGGTAATCTCATGTTTTTTTAGCCACTCCTTCAACTTTATCAAAGAACTTGTGAATGTACTGTAACTTTTTGTCACAGATTTTATACCTTTACCTCGGATGGTGACCACTACTGTTTCTTTGTGGACATCCATCCCACAGCCGCGTTCTACGACTTGTTCAAATTCAATACAGTCTTTTTTTTGCATAGCTCCTAGCTTTTAAATGGTTTGTTGTAACCACAAAGTTAGGGGCTATTTTCATCCCCTTTTGTATCAGCCTTCAAAAAAATCAATAATGTTCTGACATGTCTGTTTCATTTGTATTTTTTCTACAACTATATTATTCCATTTTGCTTCATATTTCTTATCTCTGAAGCTTTGAAATCCTTTAATTGATCTCTTGACATTCTTTTTACTTCATCCCTCATTATTATATATTCTTCATCCGTGAATTTATCACCAAATAAAAGCTTAAAATTACTAGCGCCTGAATGTTTTCCAAAGAATAATAACTCATCAACTACCTCAGGAGTGTATTCATAATCAAAAGCTGCTTTCTCCCCTCTTAGAGCTCTTGCATGAATGCCTGAAACATTAGGATATCTTCTCTCTAGGTTGACTGAAGGAGGATTTATCCCTCTGCACATTCTAGTTACCATCTCAATTGTGGGTTCGATTAAGTCATAATTTATACCTTTTACAATAGTATTATGTTTATCTTTTAGTGTGTAAAGAACTTTCTCTGTTGCAACATTTCCTGCACGTTCCCCAATACCTAAGAATGTAGCATCAAAGCCTTTAGCACCTGCCAGTAAAGCTGCAATAACACTCTCAACTGATTGTCCATTATCATTATGGTAATGAACTACAACTCGCCCATCACCTAAAATCTTATTTAAGAATTCAACATGTTTTCCGGAGTTTTCAGGGGTCATTAAACCTGAAGTATCGCAAGGTTGATAAAACCTGATTCTTGGGGCTATCTCTGTTAGCAACTCTGTGAGATATCCAGGATCTGCTCTGGTTCCATCCCCACCACAGAAATCAACTGTCAAGCCTTTTTCTATTGAGTAATCTATACAATCAGAAATATCGGCCAGATTCTGTTCTCGTGATTTATTTCTTGCTTGCATAAGCTTATCTGATACATGAACAAACAGAAATGCGTGCCTTGCGTCAACATCAACCCCTTGATCGATATATTTTTTATGAACCATTGTCGCAACCCCAATCCTATTCCTCAATCGCGTGTCATTAAGTAATTTTATCAGCATTCTTTCATGTTCATCTATTGATGGCATTAAATCAATCTCAAATATGCCTAATTTTTCAAGTTGATATGAGAGTGCTATCTTTTCATCATCCTTAAAACTAAGCATTGGTTGTTGCTCACCATCTCGCATAGTGGAGTCAAAAAC
>JAWOBS010000269.1:0-32216 GCA_046484145.1 Bacteroidales bacterium | reverse complement strand
AAGCATAGGTTTTTGTTTATTCATAACTTCATAATTTTTTCGCTTATAACAGCAGATTTGTAAATAATTCTGATATAATATATGCCGCGGGTAAAATTTGAAATGTTAAATATACCAAAAAATGAAGTTTATTGTTTTTTTGAATTTGATTCTTCATAACATTACATACCTGTATTACCTGATACTATATCATTTACATGGCTTTTGTTAAAAGTTCCACGCGAAACCCGCAAAAATTTAAAATGCTAAGAGTGCGAAGATAGAATTGCAATAAAATGCCTTCCGACTCTGCCTTTGCGGTTTTGGCGAGTATTTATCTTTGCGATTTTGCGAGGAATAAAAACAGTTGTAAGGCTTTAATTATTAGAAAAATTTCCACGCGAAGCCCGCTAAAGTTTAAAGCGCGAAGAGCGCGAAGATAGGATTGCAATAAAAAGCCTTGTGCTTATGCCTTTGCGGCTTTGGCGAGTATTTATCTTTGCGGTTTTAGCGAGGAATAAAAACAACTGCAAAGCTTTCATTATTAGAAAAAGTTCCACGCGAAGCTCGCTAAAGGTTTAAACGCGAAGATCACGAAGATAGAAGTGCATTAATGCTCATTATTCCAATCCTGAAATTAGTTTGTTTTTTATTTGTTTTACAAATGTATTTAGTATAAAACTACTATACGAGCGGACAAAATTTAGAATTACTTTAAAAATTGACTAAAAAGTGAAATAAATGTTTACTTTTGTAGTTCTAAAATGAAAAAATAGAGTATTAACAAATTAACAAAAAACCAAATGAAAAAAGTAAGCAGATTTTTACAAATTTTCTTGTTAATGACAGTATTGTGTGGTTTAACTTCTGCTGTAAGCGCGCAACAAAAATTTGCACATATAAACTCAAATGAATTGTTAGGTATGATGCCTGGGGTTGATTCAGTGCAAATAAAAGTTGAAAAGTATGCGGAAGAATTGCAAAATACATACATGACATTAATTACAGAGTTTCAAAACAAATCTCAGGAATTTGAAGCTAATCAGGCAGAATATTCTGAACTAATACGTCAGTCAAAGCAAAGAGAGCTTGAGAATTTGAGAGAGAGAATTATTGATTTTCAAAATATGGCAGAAGAAGATCTGATGCAACACGAAAACAAATTATTATCCCCAATAATTGAAAAAGCCCAGAATGCTATACAGGAAGTTGCAGAGGAAAAGGGTTATACCTATGTTTTTGATTCAGGAATGGGTGCCGTTCTTTATGCCGCTCCATCTGAGGATATAATGCCTTTGGTAAAAACTAAACTTGGAATAGAGTAGGAGGTTAGTTTAAGATATTGAATAAAAAAAAGCCGGAATTTCCGGCTTTTTTTATTTGGCTTCTTTATACCATCCGGCATATTTTACATAATTGTTTGAAATTCTTTCAAGCAGGTTTTTCGTAAGGTCCTGATTTATGTTTTTTACTTTTTTTGCAGGTATTCCGGCATAAACACTGCCGGGTTCAATTATAGTATTTTCCAGTACTACTGCACCTGCAGCAATGATTGAGTTTGATCCAACAACTGCATTGTCCATTATAACAGCCTTCATACCTATCAACACATTGTCATGAACAGTGCAGCCGTGAACAATAGCCTGGTGTGCAATTGATACATTATTCCCGATATTTGTGGGTGCAGTTTCAAATGTGCAATGTATTACAGCACCATCCTGAATGTTAACTTTATTTCCTATCCTGATATAATGAACATCACCACGAATAACTGCATTATACCATACACTGCATTGATCTCCTATTACTACATCACCAATGATTGTGGCATTTTCTGCAAGGAAACAATCCTTGCCGAATTTAGGAGTAAATCCCCTGATACTTTTTATAAGTGTCATAATCTTGTATTAAAATTTATTGCAATTATTTATCAGTGTAATCAAGTGAATAGTGCAAGCCAATACTGTTTTTCCTCTTCATTGCGTGCTTAATGATTAGATAAGCAACGCTAATGATGTTTCTTAACTCACAGAGTTTAGGAGAAAGTATTGATTTTACATATAAGTCCTCGGTTTCTTTAAAAATTAAATTCAGCCTGTTAAATGCTCTTTTCAGCCTGAGGTCAGATCTAACTATTCCAACATAATTACTCATAATACCTTGCACTTCTTTGAGGCTTTGAGTGATTAGAATCATTTCTTCATTCAGCACTGTGCCTTCAGCATTCCACTCCGGTATATTACTTCCAAGTACTGTTTTGTTTAAATCTTTAACAGAATGTTCCGCAGCCCTGCTGGCCATTACAAGAGCTTCAAGAAGAGAGTTTGATGCCATGCGGTTTGATCCGTGCATTCCTGTTGAAGCACACTCGCCGGCAGCATATAGATTTATAATATTTGACCTGCCGTGTTCATCAGTTTTAATTCCGCCACATAAATAATGAGCTGCCGGCACTACAGGTATCATGTCTTTTCTGATATCAATACCCAATGAAAGACATTTTTTGTGAATATTGGGAAAATGATCTATGAGTTCTTTTTCATCTAAATGTGTACAGTCGATATATACATGGTCTTCTCCGCTTATTTTCATTTCCTGGTCTATTGCCCTGGCAACCACATCCCTCGGTGCGAGCGAGCCTCTTTTATCATATTTGTTCATAAACTCTTTGCCGTCAAAGGTTTTTAAAACGGCACCAAAGCCTCTTAATGCTTCAGTAATTAAGAAAGAAGGCTTTTCCTCAGGATTATACAAGCTTGTTGGATGAAATTGCACAAATTCCATGTTCTCTATTTTGCCCCGGGCACGGTGAACCATTGCAATACCATCGCCTGTAGCAATTACCGGATTTGTAGTGGTTTTATATACCATTCCTGCACCACCGGTTGCCATTAATGTTTTCTTTGCAAGAATAGTTTCAACTTCATTTGTTAAAGGGTTAAGAACATAAACCCCAAAGCATTTTATTCCCGGAAAATGCTTGGTGACAATCTGACCCAAATGATGCTGGGTAATTATCTCTATTGCGAAATGATTTTCAAGAATTTGAATATTTGGATGCTCCCTGGCTTTTTTTTCCAATGCCCTTGTAATTTCAGCACCGGTATTATCTTTATGGTGCAAAACCCTGTCTTCTGAATGTCCACCTTCACGGCCAAGGTCGTATTTTCCATCCTTGTCAGTGTCAAAGTTTGTACCTATATGTATTAATTCTTTTATCCTGTCGTGAGATTCTTCGACAATCAAACGGACCATCTTCTCATTGCATAATCCTCTGCCACATTCTAAAGTATCATTAACATGCTTTTCAATGGAATCCGGCGGGTACATCACTGCTGCAATTCCTCCCTGGGCATATTTGGTTGTTGACTCGGATAGTTCTGTTTTGGAAAGCAGGCAAACTGTGCCATGTTCAGCTACCTTCAGAGCATAAATAAGTCCGGCAATTCCCGAGCCTATTACCAGAAAATCAGTATTTTTTTGCATAGCTGTTTTTTGACAAAATTATTCATTTTGAAACATCTTCCCGGGATTTTCCAGCAGTTCTTTTATTTTTACCAAAAATCCAACAGATTCGCGTCCATCTATTATCCTGTGGTCATATGATAAAGCGATATACATCATTGGCCTTATAACTACCTGTCCATTAATTGCAACAGGCCTCTCCACTATATTATGCATTCCCAGTATAGCACTTTGCGGTGGGTTTATTATCGGAGTTGCCAATAAAGAGCCAAAGACGCCTCCGTTAGTGATGCTGAAAGTTCCACCACTTAAATCATCAATGCTGATTTTATTGTCGCGTGCTTTCTTTGCCAGTGAAGCAATTTCAATCTCAAGTTCCGAAATTGATTTGCTTTCTGCATTTCTTATTACCGGAACCATTAATCCTTTTGGAGTGCTGACAGCAATGCCAATATCGGCATATTTTGAAACGATAATATTTCCTTCATTAATATGAGCATTAACAAGAGGGAAATCTGTGAAACTTTTTGTGACAGCTTTCACAAAGAATGACATAAAGCCTAACTTAACTCCGAATTCATTAAGAAAATCCTGTTTATAATTGTTTTTTATTTCAAGGATTTTGCTCATATCAACTTCGTTGAATGTTGTCAGCATTGCTGTTTCATTCTTGACAGAAACTAATCTTTCGGCAATCTTTCGTCTTAAAGTTGACATCTTGATTGACTCTTCTTCTCTTGATGCTTCAGTCGAAGGCTTTGTCCGGAAATCTATTTTGTTGTCGGGAGTACCTTTGTCGAATTGCTGTGAAATGGCAGCTAAGATATCTTTTTTTGTAATCCTTGTCCCTTTAGGATTGGGGATTTTTATATTATACTCATCAATTAGTTTTTTTGCCTGTGGTGAAAAAGTAATATTTTGTGATGCATTCTCTCCTTGTTTGCTTTCAGATGTTTTTTCTTCTTCTTTGTGTAATTCCTGTTTCTTTTCCTCTTCTTTTTCTTCAGGTTTTTCTGACTCTTCTTTTGATTTCTCCGGTTCTTCGGTTTCTTCCGATTTTGGTTTTTTAATGCCGGTATCTATTTGTCCTATAATACTTCCAATTTCCAAGCTGCTTCCTTCTTCTTTTTGAATTGTCAACTTGCCTTCAGCTTCTGCATTAATTGTTATTGTTGCTTTATCAGAATCTATTTCAGCAATTTCCTGATCTTTTTCAACGATATCGCCGTCGGCAACCAGCCATTTTGCAAGTTCAACTTCTGTAATAGATTCTCCGATTTGTGGTATTTTGATATCAATTGTCATAATGTGATTTTTTTATAAATCTACTAAATGGCTAATACATAATTGTTTACATTCTTTGCATACATCTTCACAATCACAAAGCTCAAAAGCTTTCTCCACAATTTTTCGTTGTTGAAGCTTATGGAATTGTGATGATCCGCTTGCCGGGCTGGCACTTGGAGGCCTGGCAATCACACTTAAATTATAATCTTTCAGGTTCTCTCTTAAAAATTGCCATGCACCCATATTTTGAGGCTCTTCCTGAACCCATAACCATTGCTTTGCTTTATGATATTTCGAACGTATCTTTGCCAGCGATTTCTCCGGGATAGGGTATAATTGTTCTAATCTTATTATAGCTGTATTGTTTAA
This sequence comes from Bacteroidales bacterium, assembly GCA_046484145.1. GTDB lineage: Bacteria > Bacteroidota > Bacteroidia > Bacteroidales > UBA7960 > PWND01. The sequence continues at coordinate 27,116 of JAWOBS010000269.1, read as the reverse complement.
AGATTTTTCTTTTTTCTCATTTAAAAGGTCATAATATATTTTTCCGGAACACAACAATACTCTTTCTGTGTTTTCAGGCTGAGAGTTTTTGTCATCAATAATGTGTTGAAACTCTCCCTCTGCCAGTTCGTTAAGGTTAGACACGCATAGAGGGTGTCTTAAAAGGCTTTTTGGCGTAAATAATATAAGAGGTTTTCTGTATTTGCATTTCATTTGCCGTCTTAGCAAGTGGAATAAATTTGCCGGGGTGGTGCAGTTTGCAATCTGCATATTGTCTTTAGCACAAAGGTTTAAAAATCTTTCAATTCTGGCCGAGGAATGCTCAGGGCCTTGTCCTTCAAAGCCATGTGGCAGGAATAAAACTAATCCGTTATTTATTTTCCATTTCTCTTCCCCGCTGGCTATAAACTGATCAATTATAATTTGTGCACCATTAAAAAAGTCGCCAAATTGTGCTTCCCAGATAACCAGGGACGATGGAGCTGCAAGTGCGTATCCGTATTCAAAACCCAACACTCCGTATTCTGAAAGCAATGAATTGTAAATCTCGAATTTTGCCTGATCTTCTGAAATATTGCTTAACGGCACATATTCCATTTCCGAATCTTCTATTTTTAACACAGCATGCCGGTGGCTGAATGTTCCTCTTTCAACATCCTGGCCTGAAAATCTCACATTGTTGCCTTCAATTAACAAAGCAGCATAGGCCAATAATTCCCCCATTGCCCAGTCGATACTGCCGGTTTCATTAATCATCTTATTGCGCTCTTCGAAAAGCTTAACAGTCTTCCTGAAGAAAGGCATGCCCTTTGGTAAATGGGTAATCTTATTTCCCAGCTTTTTGATAATTTCAATATCTACACTTGTAGATACCCCATTTTCACTTTCAACTTGTTGTCCTTTTTTATAATCCTTCCAAATATTTTCGAGGAAAGGATAAACAGTGTTTTTTTCTATTTTTTTAGATTCTTCCAACTCTTCTTCCAGGAGGTTTATATAATCTTCTTTGACTTTTGAAGCGAAGCTGGAATCAAAGTTTCCTTTGCGGTTTAATTTTTCAATATATATTGATGCCGGGTCCGGATGTTGAGCAATTGCTTTGTATAATAGTGGCTGTGTAAATCGTGGTTCGTCACTTTCATTATGTCCGTATTTTCTGTAACAAAGCAGGTCAATAAAAACATCACGGTTAAATTTTTGTCTGAATTCTACTGCTAATTCTATTGTATTAATAACAGCTTCAACATCGTCACTATTTACATGAAATATTGGAGATTGTATTGTTTTGGCAATATCTGTGCAATATGTGCTGCTTCTGGCATCAAGGTAATTTGTTGTAAAACCGAGCTGATTATTTGTTACTATGTGTATAGTGCCGCCGGTTTTGAAACTTTCAAGCTGTGACATTTGCAGAACTTCATAAACAATTCCCTGTCCTGCTATTGAAGAATCACCATGGATTAACACAGGTGCTAATTTTTGATTGTCATGATTATGTTGAAGGTCTGCTTTTGCCCTGCTGATACCTTCAACGACAGGGTTAACAGCCTCAAGGTGGCTGGGGTTAGGTGCAATGCTTATTTTAATGTTATTGCCTGCCTGTGACTTAGTCTCAAGTGTACAGCCCAAATGGTATTTAACATCACCAAGTATAGTTTCATCATCATATTCCTTACCTTCAAATTCACCAAAGATCTCTCTGAACTTTTTGTTAAGTATGTTTCCAAGTACATTTAACCTGCCTCTGTGAGCCATTCCTATGACTAGTTCAGCAATTCCAAGCTCAGATCCTTTTTCAATAATAAATTTTAATGCAGGGATTAATGATTCACAACCTTCAAGCGAAAAGCTCTTTTGTCCGGGAAATCGTTTTCTGAGAAAATGCTCAAATTCGACAGCATGAACCAGGTGGCGCAAAATATCTTTTTTCTTTTCTGTGGAAAAATCAGGTGAATTTTTTGTAGTCTCTAATCGATTTTTTAGCCATTCAACAATTTCGGGATTTCTGATAAACATATACTCCACACCTGTGCTTTTGCAATAAGTGGTTTCCAGATGTCCCAGGATGTCTTTTAAACTTGCTCTCCCAATGCCTATCTCGTTTCCGGCCTGGAATGATTTTTCCAGGTCATCTTTTGTAAGCCCGAAGTTTTCAATATCTAAAGTGGGATAATATTTTCTCCTTGTTCTGACAGGATTGGTTTTTGTAAATAAATGCCCTCTTTCACGATAAGCATTTATCAGATCTAAAACATTAAATTCGTTTCTTAATTCATTTGCACTTAAGTCCTTCTCTGAATGCTTTACAGGATAGCTTGCCCTGGAAAATTCAAAGCCTTCAAAAAATTTTCTCCACTGTTTATCTATAGATGCCGGGTCTTTTTTATAAGCCTTGTATAATTCTTCTATAGAATTAGGGTCAATATTGCTAAGGTATAAGTTGTCGTCCATTATTGTGGCTTAATAATAAATTTTATACAAAAATATAATTGTTATAGCATGCTTTCAATATAAACATAAATATTATTTTATTGTTGAATAAATATAGCATTTTTGTTGCAAATACCTTTATTAATATCTAAATTATACATACATTTGACTTACATGGAGGAGTTGATATTGATTTTGCTTTTCTTTATTATTTTTAATATTTAGGTTTTTTTAGCAGGGGATATTGGTATATCACGTAAAAATTATACAAAAAAAATGCGTATCTTGTTTAAAATCAAATTATTAAACAAATGATTAAGCGATGCTTTGTGTTACTTGCTTTTATTATTTTAGCCTACCCGTTGGTAAGTCACGGGCAGACTGACACAGAGTTTTGGTTTGCTGCGCCGAGAGTTACTACAGGGCATGGCGCAAATGGAGGAGAGCCAATTTACTTAAGGATGGCATCTGCAAATTTGGCTGCAACGATAACCATTTCAATTCCGGCCAATCCGGCTTTTATTCCGATAGAAATAAATCTGCCGGCAAATACAGCTCATACGGAGGACTTATCTGCTTTTAGAGGCATGCTGGAGAATGAACCTTTTGACCAGGTTCTAAACAAGGGGATACTTGTGGAATCAACAAACCTTATAACCGCTTATTATGAAGTTGGGACATTTAATAATCCTGATATATTTTCACTAAAAGGGCGTAATGCACTGGGGGAAGAGTTCTATGTTCCTTTTCAGAATTTTTTCAGAAATGGTAATTATACTCCGCAGCCATATTCATCTATTCTTATTGTTGCGACAGAGGATAATACCACCATAGATATTACTCCCTCAAAGCCGGCTTATCCCGGCCGCAATGCAGGAGAAACCTTCACTATAGTTTTAAATAAAGGACAAACATACGCAGTTGTTCCTGATGAGATTACTTCTGGTGGACATCCAAGGCCCGGCCAGCTTGCAGAAAACAGGCTGACAGGTACTCATATTGCCAGTGATAAACCAATAGCTGTTACAACTTCTGATGATTCTGTATGGGCTGATGCTGCGAATAACTATGGTTGCCGTGATTTAATTGGTGACCAAATAGTGCCAGTTGATATCCTTGGTGATGAGTACATCGCCATGAGAGGCCGTTTGCATCAACCACCGGCCAATTCTATGTACGAATCTGTTTATATTATAGCTACCGAGACGCCCACTGATATTTTTGTTGATGGAATATTGGTTGCAAATATTAATGCAGGACAATCATATCGTCATGAGTTTACACAGCAAACTCATTATATAAAATCCTCACATCCGGTTTATGTGTATCATGTAGCCGGTTTTGGCTGCGAAATGGGAGGTGGATTGTTGCCCCCGGTTAGTATATGTACCGGGAGTACGCAGGTTTCATTTACCCGTTCTAAAGCAGAAAGCTTTTTCCTTAACATTTTGGTTAGGGCTGGTGCTGAAGATGGCTTTACTTTAAACGGAGATGGGCCAAATACAATAATTAATGAAACGCTATTTGCTCCAATACCCGGAAATAATGATTGGCTTGCCGGAGAAATTGAAATAAGTGATGTAGGTATTATTCCTGTTGGAGTAGCTAGTTTAATCCAGAATGAAAAGGATGTTTTTCATTTGGGTATCATTAATGGTGGCTCATCAAGCGGCACAATGTATGGGTACTTTTCAGATTTTAATATGCTTGATATTGAAAGTGTAATAGCAGGTGTTGGAACAGACATAGATCTGTTTTGTCATGGTTATCCAATACAGCTTTTGGCAACTGGCGGTACCAGCTATGTATGGGATCCTCCTGATTATCTTGATGACCCATTCAGCCCTTCACCTATAGCTTTCCCCGATACTACAATACGATATACTGTGACAGTGAGTGGTGCATGTGACATGACTGACCAGGCAAGCCTTACGATTGTTGTTGCCGACCCCGTCGAAGCATTGTTTACTACTGATAAAATTTCCGGTTGCTCTCCCTTAGATGTTGAAATATATAACCATTCTTATGGTGTTTCTATTTACTCATGGAGATTTGGAGATGGAAGTACTTCCAACCTGGATATGGATCAGTTTTCCTACACTTATGTTAATGATACTGATGTTCCACAAGATTATGAGTTAATGCTCGTTGGCCGTAATCCTTATTTTTGTGCTGATACGATGTTTACAACTATTACTGTAAACCCTGAAGTCAGAGCTGAAGCTGCTGCAAATGTCATTAGCGGTTGTGCACCTCTGGATGTGGACTTTGATAACTTAAGTGACGGTGCTGATAAGTATTTGTGGAATTTTGGTGATGGTGGAGAAACAACAATAACAACACCATCTCATACTTTTAATAATTATTCTGGTACGGATACAACATATACAGTTGTGCTTAAGGCATCGTCAGAGTTTGGTTGTGTGGACCGTGATACCTTATACGTAAATGTTAAGCCATATATACAAGCAGGTTTTGGTTTTGCTGACCCCGAATATTGTAGTCCCGTGGATCTCGTAATACATAATACATCAATTGGAGCTACAAACCATTTATGGGATTTTGGCGACGGGGAAGATCCTCTTGATATTTCTGATGATTCTTTCGAATATACTTTTCAAAATCCGGGAGATGTCCCTGTTGTTTTTGATATTGAACAAATTGTTTCAAATGAGTATGGTTGCGCCGATACTATAATAAGGAGTGTAAGAATTTTGCCGGATATAAATTCGGAATTTACAATAGATCCTGATTATCAGGGATGTAGTCCTCATTTGGTTGATTTTACTAATCTGTCAACCGGGGCCGATAAATATGTGTGGGATTTTGGTGATGGGCAAGGTACTTCCTTTGAAGAAAATCCTGAATACCTATTTGAAAACAACGACCCTGACAATATTGCCATATATAATGTTGAACTTATTACCGAGTCTGATTACGGTTGCAGGGATACTTCTGATATTATAATTGAAGTATTTCCTAAAACGAAGGCTGATTTCTCTATCGACTATGCATCTCATTGCGCTCCGAAAGAAGTTTCTTTTCAGAATTTGTCTATTGGAGGATCATCATTTATTTGGGATTTTGGTGATGGAACTATTCTTGAAACTGAATCGCCTTTAGTTACACATGTATATGAAAATGCAGGCGATACTCCTGAGATTTATGAAGTAAGTCTCACTATAGAAAATGATTATGGATGCATTGATGTAAAAACTACAGAAGTTACTATTTATCCTGAAGTCATTGCCGGTTTTAGTTACCAGGAGTCTGGTTGCCATCCTTTAAATGTAAGCTTTGCAAATATTTCAACAGGAGCAACAGATTATTATTGGGATTTTGGTGATGGAGGCACATCCAACCAACTTTCACCGGATAGGACTTTCTATAATAATAGCCATACCAATGTTGAAACTTATACTGTGCAGCTTATTGCTGAATCTGATTTTGGTTGTAGGGATACATTGCAAATGCCAATAACTATTTATCCAAAGCCCTTGTCAGATTTTTATGCAAATGAGACTCAAGGTTGTGCTCCACTTGATGTGAATTTTATTGATGAGTCAGTTGGTGCTTCAATATTGCGATGGGACTTAGGAGATGGCACTGAATTTAGTGAACCCCCCGGCGATCAATTTCATGTTTTTGATAATGTTAGTGATACAGAGATAATTTTTACACCTCAACTGATAGTAGGTAATGAATACGGATGCTATGACACTACTGCAACAAGCATTAATGTGTTCCCCCAAATAACTGCAGAAATTGATCTTTCTGATATTAGTGGATGCCATCCTTTGGATGTTGAAATAACCAACTTGTCGACAGGTGCATCAGCTTCTAATCCTTATCAATGGATATACGGTGATGGTAATTCTTCCACTGAAACAGAGATAGTTCATATTCATCAGTTTCAGAATTTTAGCCATACTGATATTGCAGAATATGAAATAAAGATGAAAGCACTTTCCGAATACGGTTGCCGTGATTCAGTAATTGAAACTGTTACTGTTTATCCAAAACCCAAATCATTATATGATGCTCCTGATGAAGCCGGTTGCAGCCCCGCAGAAGTCTATTTTGAAGATCAATCTTTAGGAGCAAGAATTTATTTATGGGATTTTGGAGATGGAAATACTTCAGACCAGGACTCAGATGTAGTTCATGAGTTTAATCAACCCCATGATGCCGGTATAGGCTGGTTTACAACTACTCTGACAGTAAATAACCGACACGGTTGTTATGATACATACTCTAAGGATATTAAAGTGTATCCACTTGTTACTGCTTATTTCACCGGAGATTTAGAAGGTTGTCATCCGCTGAATGTTGATTTTATAGATATGTCATTAGGCGCTGATACTTATCAATGGTCATTTGGAGATGGGAATTATTCAAATGAAACAGAACCGGAGAATTTATTTTTTAATAATAGTCATGTAGATACAGAAGAATATACTGTTAATCTTATAACGACCTCTGAGTTTGGCTGCCAGGATTCAATTGAAAGAATAGTTACAGTATATCCTAAACCAAAATCTGAATTTACACTTGATGAATTTGAAGGCTGTTCTCCTTTAAATATCAGGTTTAATAACTTGTCAATCGGAAATGATTCAAATTTGTGGAATTTTGGAAATGGGACATCCGATAATTCAGCTAATGTTTTTTATAGAACATTTGAAAACCAATCCAATAATCCTGTGAATTTTGATGTTAGTTTGATAGCTGAAAATATTCACGGATGTACAGATCAATCAAACCAAACATTATTGGTTTTTCCTGAAGTTACTGCATCTTTTACAACAGAAAGTGGTGAAATGGCCGGATGTACTCCATTAAACCTGGATTTCATTAATAACTCCCAGCTTGCTAACGAGTATTTCTGGGATTTTGATGATGGAGTGACAAGTACAACGATGAATCCTTCTCATTTATTTGTTACTACTGATAACCAGGAAAGAACTTATGATGTGGTTCTGGAAGCTAATTCTGAATATGGCTGTATTGACATTAAGGAAGAGCGCATTACTGTTTATGCTAAACCTATTGCAGACTTTTTTGTTACACCTTATGAACAATTTTATCCGTCAACAACAGTTGAGCTTAGTAATTTAAGTAGTGCAGGAGATTGGCAGTTTGAATGGGATATGGATGATGGTTACTCTTTTACCACTTATGATAGGGAAGATTTTGAATACACTTATGAGTGGACTGAAGGTGATTATCAAACAAGGTATTATAATATAAGTCTATTGGCTGCAAATCCTTATTGTAATGATACAATTTCAAAGGAAATAATGATAAAAGCACCTCATCCGGTTGTAGGGTTCACCCCCTCTGCCCAAGGTTGTCCACCCTTTGTAGTTCAGTTTAATAATCAAACACTATATGGTATGGATTTTTTCTGGGATTTTGGAGATGGCAGTACATCAACTGAAGAAAATCCGGAGCATGTGTTTGAAGATCCGGGACGATACCTGGTTAAACTTGTTGTTGAGGGCGAGGGAGGATTGGATTCTGCTTTTCAGGCAATAACAGTTTTTAATCCGCCAATAGCTGATTTTAGAGTTGAACCACCTGAAGTGCAGTTGCCTTATGAATCGGTTAGAATGATTAATCTTAGTAGCCTGGGTGCAACTTTTGAGTGGGATTTTGGAGATGGAACAGTTTCATTTGATTATGAACCGGAGCATTATTATCCTGAAGCAGGATCTTATAATATAACGCTAACAGTTGGTTCAGGAACTTTTCCACAGTGTTATGATACTATGGTTAAGGAAAATGCTGTTTTAGCTGAAGAGCCGTGCAATTTATATTTTCCCAATGCATTTGTTCCCAATGCAAGTGGGCCTATAGGTGGAAATTATGTACAGGGTGATCCTTCAAATAAAATATTCCATCCTATACACGAAGGAATTGATGATTACGTTCTTGAGGTATACAACAGATGGGGAGAGCTTATTTTTAGAACAGAAGATATAAATTACGGTTGGGATGGCTATTATAGAGGAAAGCTTGTTAATTCCGGTGTTTTTGTTTATAAAGTTAAAGCTACATGTAGCAGCGGAAAAGAAATAAATAAAGTTGGAGATGTAACTGTATACAGATAATAGCATATAACTAATAACAGGTATAAATTTTTTATAGAAAAAGATTAAAAAAAATGCAAGTTGGTTTTGTAAAATATACGAGATTGTCACTGATAAGAGCTTTAGTTATATTTAGCTTTTATACCGGCTTGCATTTTTCTGAAGTAAGAGCACAAGACCCCCAGTTTTCGCAGTTTTATGCCACACCTTTATATCTTGCACCCTCATTTACCGGTGCAACAGATGGATCCCGTGCTGCCCTTAGTTACAGAAATCAATGGCCGGAAATCCCGGGAGCCTTTGTAACCTATGCATTTTCTTTAGACCATTACTTTCATAATTATAATAGTGGGTTAGGTTTGCTTGTTCTGCGCGATGAGGCCGGTAGTGCGAAACTTGCAAATACTACTGTTGGCCTGATGTATTCGTATAACTTTAAAGTGGACCACCAGTGGCAAATGCGCCCGGGCGTTAGTTTTTTGTATTCTCAGCAATCAATTGATTACAGTCGTTTGATTTTTGGCGACCAGTTGTCATTAGACGGAAATCATTCCCCAACTTCATTAATATCCGCTCCGTCTGACAGGGTGGGATACTTTGATGCTTCATTCTCATGGCTGGCTTATACTAATAAGTTATGGATAGGAATAAACGCAGATCACCTTATGATGCCTGACCAGTCATTGACAGGCAGAGGTGACAGAATACCTATAAAGTATAGCGTGTTTGGTGGATATAGATTTCAACTGTCCGGATCATTGGCTCAAACTACTGATGAAAGTATCTCTGTTGCAATGCTTTATAAACATCAAGGCCCGTTTAATCAATTTGATTTTGGCGTATATTGGTCAAAACACCCATTTTCACTGGGATTGCTTTATAGAGGAATTCCTATATTTAATAACCCTGTATACGGAGTTGCAAATAATGATGCCGTTGCTATTCTTGGTGGCCTGAGAACAAAAAATCTAAGAATAGGGTATAGTTATGACTTTACTATCAGTAGGTTAGTTACTTCAACCGGAGGTGCACATGAAATATCTCTTATTTATCACTTTAACCAGGGGCCGCCCGATAAACGGCCGGGGAAAATTCCTTGTCCTGTTTCTCAACAATAAATTTATTTGAGAGTATTAATTCCTATGTTTTTTGTAAATACCTTAAATAAAAAAAATATTTTTTATTTAAAAGATACAATTGCACATGATTTTTTTATTTACTTTGCAAAGAGTCGAAAAATTTATGAAAAATTTGTTTATTAATGAGTAAAACTAACACAAAAGAACTTATTGAAAAGGCTTGGAAGCTTTTTGATAAAAAAGACTTCGAATCAAGTGCTGATACTTTTTCGGAAGTGTTGGATGTGGATGAGAATAATCAAGATGCATTATATGGTAAAGCTTGTTCTTCGTTTCGCCTGTTGGATTATGATAATGCGGAAAAGGATCTGAATAAGCTTTTAAAATTAGATCCTGCTCATGCTAACGCTCTCCATACAAGAGCCTTAATCAAAGGTATTGATGAGAATTTTGAGAGTGCAATAAAAGATCTAAATAAATTAATTGAAATTGATCCCGAGAATGCTGAAGCCTACCTGGACTTAGGCTCAACGTATTTAACAATTGAAGAGTATAATCTTGCTGCTGATTGTTTTGACAAACTAGTTGACCTTCATAAAAACTGTCCACAGGGATGGTGTGGTAAAGGCCTGTCTGCTTTGTATAAGAAAGAATTAAAGAAAGCAATTGAGTATTTTAACTTAGCCATCAAAACTGAATCAAATTATTTGCTCGCTATTTTAGCAAGAGCTGATGCCTATATGGAAATGGGTAAAAAATCTGAAGCTCAAAAAGATATAAAAAAAGCACTTAATATTAAACCTGATGTTTTTTCTGAGTTTAAGAATGAGGAAGACGAGGATGATAATGAGGATGAAATACTTGACGATGGAGAAATTGAAGAATTTGACCTGGATGATTAGTTTGTTGTAAGTGCTATATGCTGTTTGTATTTTTGATGCATTATTTTTTTAACTTTGTATACCAGGTAATTAGCTTTGGCTCTATTGAGGTTAAATTAAAAAACACTTATCATGAAAAATAAATATTTATTAGCATCAGCCTCAATCTTATTATTTGTTTTATTTGCTTTTGTAAGCGGTTGCGACAGAGGTAAATTTAATGTGTTTACTGTTCAGGATGATATTGAATTAGGCAGGGAAGTAGCAGCTGAAATTGAAAATGACCCGCAAACCTATCCCATACTTGATCGCAATGAATTTCCTGAACTATATGGGCATATGGACAGGATTAAAAATGTTATACTATCATCTCCTGAAATAAAATATAAAGATGAATTTGAATGGGAGGTTTCAATTATTCATGATGATGATATTATTAATGCATTTGCTATTCCCGGGGGCAGAACATACTATTATACCGGATTAATAAGGTTTCTTGATGATGAGGCTTCTTTTGCCGGAGTTATGGCTCATGAATTTGCTCATGTCGATTGGAGACATGCTACTGCAAGGTTATCTAAGATGTATTCTTATCAGACTTTGCTTTCTGTTATTTTAGGTGACAACCCAAGCATGGCTGCGGAGATAGCGGCAAGCTTGGCACTTGGCCTGACTTCATTAGCTTATTCCAGGCAGGATGAGTATGAGGCAGATGAGTTTTCTTTGAAATACCTGGGACCTACCGAAATTGATCCGAGAGGAGTAGCTTACTTTTTCGAAAAGTTTGATTTGGATAATCCACCTTCTGCGGTTGAAACCTACTTAAGCACACACCCTTATGCAGGTGACAGAATTGACGAAATACATAAACTATTTGAAGAACTTGGTTATGAAGATGGTGACAGATTTACCGAAAGATACTCGGAAATAAAAGATTTGCTTCCATAAAGTTGTGTTTCGTTAGCACCCACCTTCAACTGTTATTGTTTCAATTTCTACTTCAGGAATTACCGGTTTTGCAGTGTCATCTTGTTTTCCTTTATTGCCGGCATTTATAAACTTTATATAGTCATATCCTGCTTTATCTGCTGAATAATAACCATATGCAGGATTGTAATTCTCAAAAAGATGTTTTTTTGCAAATTTATATCCTCCGGGTAATACAAAAATATCTTCATATCCTTTTCCCAGTAAAGAAAGTCTTGCTATCTGAGCCTCTGACTCATTATCGCCAATAATGGCTTTTGTTTTATTCTTTTTGAATTTCTTTTTAGCCTCTGAAGAAAAAATTTCATCTAAAGGAATATTGAATGATCCTTCAATATGTCCATTCTCAAATGAATCCCGGTCCCTTATGTCTATAAGAATAAGTTCGTCTAATTTGTCAGATACAATGTAATTATGCATCTCGACATAACTGATAATACCTTTAGTTGAAGATACTTCTTCCAGGGCTTCATTTTTACTGACATCATAATCTTTTGCTGTTACCCAATGCACTATCATGGCAATTATAATGACTGTAAAAAACAGTAAAGACCCGTTGTTTAATTGTTTAATGACCATAATTATTTCTTTTATTAGCAGCCTGCACCAGCCGGTGTTGATATTTCAATTATTTTTTTAACCGGAACCCCTTCAGGCTCTTTTTCTTTTGTAACTCCACCTTCTAAAAAAACCGACTTTGCTTTATTTATAAACCTGTGATTAAACTGATCAATAAGATTGCCATTTTCAGGTTCTTCTTCATTGTAAAAAATTTTTTCAATAAATCCGTTTAATCCCCCTTTAAGAATATGTATATTGTTAAATCCTGCTCTTGCCGCCATGTGCCACGCTATAGCAGCTTGAGGTTCGCCATTTGAATAAAACACTTTTTTTCTATCCTCATCTTTGAAAAAATCACTCCATTGTCTCTCAAACATTTCTTCAACCGGGATATAAACTGAATTAGGCATTTGAAATATACTGACGCTTAATGAATCTCTGACATCAATAAGAATTAAATCAGGGTCGTCATTCATTAATTTATACGCAACTTCTACCGCATTCGCATGATAATCACCGGATTCGTACATCTCAATGATTTCCTTAGCATCTCTTTCTGTTACGCTGCTTTTTCTTTCTTCCGGAAGTATAATATAAATTATCAGTAAAGTCAGCAGTAGAAAAGCAGGCAATGTATAGTTTGGCCTGTCATTAAGTTTAGATACATCAACTTTGTTGATTCTGTCCTGGATAACTTTTGTAACCATAAAAGCGATGAGAGCTACAGTGCCGAGCATGAATGCGAACCAATCTTTAGAGATGCCTAATGATTCATATACAAATGGATTTCCAAGATAATATCCTGTATAAATAGGTTCAAAAGTACTGTAGAAATGCCCAAAAATAAAAATGCCAATAAACATTCCCACAATAAATACGATAGCATCTATTTTCCCAATAACTGCCCCAACAATGCTTGTGCCCGGACAAAAACCACCGAGAATAAATCCAAGACCCATAATAACTCCGCCAATTATAGCTGACCATAAGTATGTTGGATTAACATATACTATACTCATATCAATCCATCCAAGATAGTCAAAGAAAAGCAGGCCTGTCATTGCGGTTATGCCGGCAGTAAAAAACACGCGCAAAACGACAAAATCGTATCCATAAAACACACCTGCCAGTTTTTTTGATGAAGAGAAGCCGGCCTGTTCAAGTACATATCCAAATCCAAAGCCTATTATTAAAGCGAAGAATAAGCTTAAGTCCGGGTTTATTAATCCTTGAGGTATAAAGGGAGCCATATTAATTGTTTTTGAATATTAGATCCATAATTTTTTAAATAAAAATGCAATAATATAACCGGTTCCGAATATTGCCATCATGGTAAGTATTCCACCTGTGCTTAGAACAGCCATCCCGGTAAGAGCAGCACCGCTGGTGCAACCTCTGCCAAACTGTGCTCCCAGTCCGAACAATAAACCACCGGCAAGGGCAAATGAAAGACGCGTAGCTGCATTAATGCGTGGCCCATGTTCAACGGTGAATTTAAGCCTGCCTGCCATTGCACCGCTAAAGAAGCCTCCAAAGATTACACCCATTACAAGGTAAACAAGCCATGAGTTTAAGGGGCTGCTGTCTGATGTGAAAAAATCGCTATAAAACGCAGAGCTTTCAGCATATTCAGGAGCAGCTTCCCCAACACTTGCAATTACAACGCTTTTTGCTGCACCTGAAGCACCGAGCCCCCGGCCTGTAATAACAATTGAAGACAGCAATACCAAGCCCAATAAAAACCCTGCAAGATAAGGATTCATGTATTTTTTTGAATTAGTGCTCATAGGTATATTATTTTAGCATCCTCCCTGAATTGTAATAGTTTCAGTTTCAGGAGTTTCATTTTTGTTAATTTCTATATCATCCTCCTCAGTTACAAGGGGATAGTTATGAATATGGCTTTCTTTAAACCATCTGGTTACTTTTTGTGTGTTCACAAGAGTATTATGAATAAATGAATTTGCCCCATATTCAATATTTATTACATCATAACCCAAAAGCCTAAGATAAGCAACTACCCAGGAAGAATGATGTGCTGTAAAACAATAAACTGCAATAGTTTTGTCAACAGGCAATGTCAAAAGAAATTTATCTCTTGATAATGATTTTTTTGGAGTATATTGAATAGCTCCTTTTAAGTGGCCTTTATTATATAATTCCTGTGGCCAGTAATTTATAATGAAATAATCATCTTGATTTTCTAAAACATCTTTTACTGAAATTGTGATATCATCAATAGTTACATTTAATACTTCCTCCGCTCTGGACCTCAATATATTATAAGCATTTTTCCTATTGGTATTTATCCGGGGCAATTCTCCTTTTTCCGGTTTTTCATAAGTTTCTTTATCCATTTTGTTTTCAAGGAAAGAACTTCTTGCAGCGAGCCAATGATCTTTTGCAATTGTTTTATTCCAGGAGCTTAACCCGTATCGTAATGAAAAAACATTTTTATAATCCAATAGCCTTAGAACAGCATTAACATGATTAGATAGAAAGCCATTATTGCATACAAGGATTATCTTATCAAAAGTATTCGGTTCAATAATGTTTTCAAAGAAATTTAATATATTTTCAGCCTGTATATTTACAGATGTCTTTATATGTCCTTTTGCGAAATCTTCGGAATTACGCAGGTCAATTACCAGGTAATTTGAGCCGTGAAGATTTTCAAATACTTCATCTGCATTAATTAATTTGGGAATTTCAGGGCTATTAATTACACTTCCTGTGTTCTCGAGATAATCCAGTAATACGGAAGATTCATTAATTAAATTGTTATTATTTTCTTTTTCTTTTCCAGAACATGAAACAAAAAACAATGAAGCTAACAGTATTAAAGCTGTAAAACTATTATTTATTGGCCGGAAAAACTTTGTCAAGAGCATATTTACATTTTTAAAAATAATAATTAATTATTCTTTTTGTTTTCTTTATTTTTTTTCTCATCAGTAGCATCATCATCTTCTAATTCTTCCCAGCCTGTAATCATGGCTTTAAGGTTTGAAGTTAAGGTATGGCCGGTTGTTATAAGATAAAGATGTATAACAACGAAAGCGATTAATAAATAGGCCCCGATAGTATGGATTAATGCCACTATATCAATACTTTCCAGTCCTAAAATTTTAACTTCTCCCTGCCATTGATATCTGTAGAACATATATAGTAGTCCGGTAATTACCATGACAGGGAATGCCAATACTTTTAGCAGGAAGTATACAATTCTTTGTAAAGGGTTTAGTTTGCTGAGAACAGTTTTTCTGACAGGGTGGGGCGCGCCTCTGAAAATTCCAGTGAGATAATAATCAACTTGTGCTTTAAGATTTTTTGTAGTTGGAATATATTGCCTCCATTCGCCTGTAGTGAAGTGCCAGAAGATAGTAAAAGCCATAAGAATAATAAGTGCCCATGCTGCTTTATTGTGCAGGTTTACAGCATTCTCATAACCCAGGAAAGCAAAAGAACCATGGATTTCAAACCCGGTAAGCGCAAGGAATAGGACAAGAAAAGCCTGGGTCCAATGCCAGAACCTTTCATATTTTTTATAAATAAAAACTGCTTTTTTACCCATTAGAAAAAAATTTATTAATTAGTTTGTCTTTTTTTATAGGAAACGATTCTAAATAATGCATGAGCCATGGCTCCGATAAAGGAGATTATTATCACTAGCCTCCCAAAATAATCTACTGATGAAATTGTTGTTTGTCCGGGTATATATGTGCCTGAAATGTTTTTCAGCCTGCCGTCATTTCTTGTATGACAATCTTCACATTGTAAAGCTTCTTCTGATGGAGAAACCATGTGGTTAACAGGCAGATACATTGCAGTTTCAATAAAATCCCAATTACCACTAAAAGGCCTGCCCAGGTATTCCATTCCATTTTTAAGTGCTTCATCCCAGTCTAAATCAACCCATAAAGCACCAACGCCCGGATGAGGACCCCAAAGTTTTGCTTGAAGTAATGTTAAATATTCTGTGTCATAAGGTTGTTTTCCTGTGTGAATTTTCACAGGAATAATTCTTGAGTTATCATCTAGGGCGCTACCTTTAAGAGTATTGATTTTTAATGGAGTATTATCAGTATCTAATTTATCACTTATCATGTGATGATCGGCTTCGCCGTTAAACCATATATAATCAGGAATTGCATTAACCTCCCAATCAAAATCACCTTTGATTGAAGTATATAAGATGTTGCCAAGAGAGTCTAAAATTTCAAACGGCAGATCTTCGCGTTTCTCTGTAGCTGTTGACCAGTCCCATCGCATTTTTGTTGCATTTACTTTGGCATATTGAGGAATATGACATGTTTGACAAGCAACTTTAATCACATGCTCATTCAATTTTGCAATGGTATGCGGGGTGTTTGTATGGCATTGCTCACAAGTTGCTCGTTGATTGTTTTCAGAAGATGTTCCATAATATTTTCCGAGCATTTCATGGTTTTCAGCTGTATGGCAGTCAACGCAATGTATATTTGCGCCATCAATTCCCATATGTACATCAACTTCTTTTGGTGCTGTCAGTAATGCCATTTCCAGGTCTCCATGCTTAACATTATTACCTCCTCCGCCATGAAAATGACAATATCCACAGTTAGCCTTCTTTGGCCTTCCGGCACTTTGAGCTATTATGGAAAGGTCTAAACCCGGCTCGGGATAGCCTGCTCCGCCGCGCATTTTTTCATAGGTTCCCGTGTTGTCATGACAAACAAGGCAATCTACGTTGTATTGATTATCAAAATCAAAGCTTTTATCACTCCATCCATAACCTGCATGGCAACGATTGCATGATTGTTCATTTGAAAAAATACCGGTGCAAAAATTATTGATAACATTAGTTTTTCCAATATATGTGACACCTCTGCCTTCAATGTATGCTTCACGTTCCCATGTAAAATGAGGACTGTTTAATAATTCCTCGCCTCTTTGATTATGACATGATATGCAAGCTGCAGTCACTTCGTGTGCATTAGAAAAATCTTTTTGAAGCTCCGCATGCAAGCTATGATTCACTGTTTCCTCATATGGCTCTGAGTATTCTTCCTTCAGGTCTTCAAGAACAGTGTTCTGAATATAGGAATCTCTTAAAACGAATGTAATAATGATTATAGGTATAACAACAGAAAGGAAAAAGATAATGGAATTCTTCATAATGTAGAGATGTATTAATTAATCAGAACAAAACAAACATCTTGATATCTATATATTTAAATATGTGTAAAATTAATAATTATTAAAATTTCACAATCATAAAAGTAAAAAAAAATGCTTTATTAAAAAAAAATATGCAGTTTTAAGTGTGTTTTATTTTTGAAAAAGCAGCTTTCACTTATAGTCAATAAGGAAAGAATTATTTAATAAAAAAACTAAACTCTTTAGTGCTTACATTACCCATAATGTCTATTGCTTTAACAACAATACTATTTACTTCTGAATTATCAAAACCTGAAATTTCGTTTTTATAAATTCTTTCAGGTTTATTATTTAAAATATAGCTTATTTTTTCTGTACCTGTGTGTTTGTCTGTTGCAGAAAGATAGATTTTAACATGCTTTGGGTAAACAGGAATGATATTGTCATCAACCTTAATTGTTTGATGAGATATAATACTATAATCAATTTTAATTTCCGGCCCGTCAGAATCAACAAAGACAGAAAAGTTAGAAGTATTTGCATTATCGACATTATCAAAGGCAGTATAATAAACATTAAAATAACCTTTTTCATTTAGGGTAAAAGGTGTTTTATAATCACTTTCCTGCTTTCCCGTAATGCCATAAATAATTTTGTTTAACCCGGATTCCTTGTCTGTAGCGCTAATGCTAATTTCTGTATTTTGAGAAATAAATACAGTATCGCGTAGATTAATTTCCGGGCCTTTAAACCTATGGTTTATTTGGGGGGCATTTAAGTCGATATAAGGCACTGCTACGCTGGTTCCGCTTGTACTGCTTTGACTTTTGTTGTTCACATTGTCAAGAGCATACGAACTAATACTTATATCTCCGGAGACGCTTGAAAGAAAAACCGGCCCCTCATAAACTTTAAAGTCTTTCCCATCAAAAGAATAATAAATATCCTTAACTCCTGCTTTGTTGTCAATTGCTGTAATCCTTAGCTGAGCCCTGCCTGAGGAATATTCTTTCCCATTTCTGATAAATTTATTACCGGCAATTTCTTCAAAGATCATAGGGGGAGTGTTATCGATATAAAAATCATAAGCTATTGTATCTTCAATGTTTCCGAGATTATCAACAGAGTAATAATTCAGAGTATGTGACCCCTCATTTAGATTGCCAACAGATATAGGTTTGTTGTATTTTGAAGGCTTATCCTTATTAATCCAATAGATAGTTTCTTTTATTCCGTGTTTATCAGTTGGGTTTAATTCGATTTTTGACCTCCTTGATAAGATATTTTCATGCTGATCCTTCAAAATATTGTGTTTTGTTACCGGAGGAGTATTGTCGATAGTAATAATATATTCATTGATTGTTTCTTTGTTTCCCACATTATCAATTGCATAAAACTTCAAAGAATAATCTTTTTCTTTATCAAAAACTATTGTCTTTGGTGCGGGTTTGTAATTTTCATTATCAACGGAAACAAAAAGGTCTTTAACTCCGGCAATATTATCAGTTGCGTTTAATGATAAAACAAAGTTTAATGGGGAAATGATGGTGTCATTACTAAGCAGGAAGTAATTATCGGTAAAGAA
The DNA here is from genome assembly GCA_046484145.1 of Bacteroidales bacterium. Classification (GTDB taxonomy): domain Bacteria; phylum Bacteroidota; class Bacteroidia; order Bacteroidales; family UBA7960; genus PWND01. Next base: position 8,362 of record JAWOBS010000269.1, on the reverse strand, counting down.
TTTTGATTCAGGTGGGGTTTCATCTGCAAAAAAGACAAAACTTGTAATTATCCTGTTTCTTTTGTCCTTATGTATTAAAGCATTTTCCCCTTCGTTTATAAGTTCTAAAGGTTTTAGTGAATCATTTTTGCTCTTAAGTAATAATGCATCACTTCCATCAGGTTTTGTTCCAATAAACAATAGCAGGGGAGTGTCTTTACTGATTATTATTTGTCCTGTTGAATCTTTTATAATATTTGGATAATTTTGACCTGGTTTATTTTGAGCAAAGGCAATATTTATTGAACAGCAAATAAAGACTTGCAGCAATAAAATATGTAATATGTTATTTTTTAATATCATTTAATTACCTTATTTCTTAAATGGCAAAATTTTAAATTCTGTTCTTCGGTTAATCTGATGTTCTTCCTCACTACATTCCACTCCTCTGACACATTCATTTAATATCATTGTATCACCGAATCCTTTTGCTTCAAGCCTTGAGGCGTCTATCCCTTTTGATATGAGATAATTTTTCACAGACTCTGCTCTCATTAATGACAATCGTAGGTTATAAGAAGCCGTTCCTCTTGAATCGGTATGTGACATAAGCTGTATTCTAAGCTCAGGAAATTCTTTTAATGATTTTGCAAGTTCATCGAGTTGTTTTTCTGAGCTTTCAGTTAATTCAGCGCTATTCAGTCCGAAGTAAATTTCCTCCAGGCTGATTATACTTTTAGTGTCGAATATAATTCTGATAGAATTAGCTGACTCTATATTCCCAACATTATCAACAGAATAGAATGACAGATCTACTTCAACTTCATCCTTTAGCTCAATAAATTCTTTATCCCATAATTTATAATTATCACTATTTACAGCGAAGTATGTATGGCTAACTCCCGAATCTTCGTCAACCGGGTTGAATGAGATAACAGACAAGCTGTCGCAATAGTATCTGTTATCATATTTCATTACCAGACCTTCATTAAATACAATATTTGTATTTGGAGCAACACCATCAGCAAATAACTCATAAGTGGCATGGCTATTTGTTTTAGCATCTTTATGTGAAATAGTGTGCAGGCCGTGTTGCTTAAATTTTAAAGCATTGTCAGTTTCTGATGATTCGAGCAGGAATTTTTCATTTGAATCATTATCATCGGCAATAAGAAGATATAGCTCAAGTTCTGTGTTAACATAAATATTGCCAAGGGTATCGGTAAATAATTTCTTCTCTTCTTTTGGAATATCCTGGGAAAAAGCATTAGCACCTGTAATGGCGATAACAGATACAATTATGTATTTGAATATTTTAATTTTGATATGTGATAAAAAAGAAAAAACACTCATAATCTGTTTTTTGTTATAATTATAAACAGAATACTTGTTTTAAGAAGGGTCTAATTTAATTCCAATCACAAGTATATCATCAAGCTGGTTATGTTTGCCGGCTTTCCAACTGTTAAGTTCATTTACTAAAAGACTTTTTTGACTTGACATAGGCTTGTTCCCATTTTGTTCAAAAAGATTTCTAAGCCTTTTTGTTGAGAATTTATCTCCTTTAGGGCCGCCAAATTGATCAGGGAAACCATCGGTAAAAAGATAAATAGATGTTGGTTTTTTTATTGTTAGCTTATGATTTGTAAAAACTCTTTCTTCTTCCAATTGCAGCCCACCTATTGGAACATAATCCCCTTTTATAATATTTATTTTTTTGTCAGTTATGTAAAATAATGGATTTTTAGCTCCGGCAAATTCTAAAGTTTTAAAATCTTCAGATATAACAGTGATACTCATTTCCATGCCATCCCTGTTGTCATTTTTATACTGTTTAAGATTTTTTCTTATAGTTTTATGAAGTTCATACAGGATTTTGTCCGGTTTAATTATACCTCTTCTTGTTATATTCTCCAGTAGGTTAACACCAATAAGAGACATAAATGCACCGGGTACTCCATGCCCTGTACAGTCAACTGCTGCCACAACAATTGAATTTTCGTATGCCGGATTATCTTTAGCCGTAATTCTTCTAAACCAATAAAAATCTCCACTTACAATATCTCTTGGTTTGAAAAATATAAAAGAATCTGAAAAAATTTCTTTGAAGTTTTCTTCACCGGGCAAAACTGCTTCTTGTATTCTTTGTGCGTAAGCTATGCTGTTTGTTATGTTTTCATTTTGTTTAATTATCTTTTTATAAGCAGAAGCAATTTTTTTATTTGCTCTTCTTTTTTCAATTAGACCAAACAGAACTACTATGGCGAAAATCACTACAAAAGCAGAACCTCCAATAAGGAATTTCTTTATCAATTCCTGTCTTCTAATTTGCTCTTCCCGCAGAAGTTTTTCTTGTTCCATTAAATCAATTTGCAGTTGTCTTTCTCTTGAAACTTGCTCAACTTCTTGCAGTGTTTCCCTGGTATGTAATAATTCTTTTTGTCTTTCTGAGAGTTCTTCTGTTGCCACTTCCTTTTCTTTTTCAGCTAACTGCACTTTTCTATCAGCCTCTTCCCTGGTTTTTTTTGATTGCTCTTCTTGAATGCGCCTTTCAATTATAGTGTATAGGTCATAATACTCTTTAGATTTCTCATTATCATTAATAGCATCATAGTTTTTTGATAGTAAGGCATAGCAACTGCGCAACAGAATAAGTTCATTTAATTCAGTGGCAATAATAAGAGCTTCATTTAAATTCTCAATTGCTTTTTGCGCTTGCCCTGATTCTGTGTATGTACTGGCAAGGTTTATCAAAGAAGATGCAACTTCTGCTTTACGGTTCTGAAACCTTGATATTTCAAGCCCCTTTTTTTGATATTCGATGGATGAGTCATATTGTTGAAGCTCAAAATAAATTTGTCCAATGTTGTTGTAAATATGACGGATAGCATTGACATTGCCTATCTGTTCGTTTGCTTTAACTGATTCCTTAAAGTTGCTTATTGCTTTTTGATATTCATTCTCTTCCCAATAAAAGAAGCCCAGATTGTTGAACCTCCTTGAAGCTTCAATGTAATTACCTTCTTCGAAATGTTTATGTGCTTCAGCTTCATAACTTTTAGCTTCATCCGGGCTAAAGTCAATAGCCTGCCCAAAAGCATTATAACTCAATAATATTGAGCTTAATAAAGAAAAAAGTAATGTAATGAAGTATACTTTCATTGTAATCGGAACTAATTATATTTCGTAAAAGTTAAATTCCATTTTTGTCATCTTTTCAAAATCCTTTCCCTCTTCCATCATATCTTCATCCTCATATTTGTGATACCAGTTAACTTCAAGGTCATATCCCATAGAAATTAATTGTTTTAAGATAACCAGTAATTCAAGTATTTTTTTTGAAGACGCAGAGTTAAGGTAATCTAGTTTGAAGTCTATCTTTGTTTTTTGTTGAGGATTCTTGATATACTGCAGTGCCCATTCAAGTATTGGATGGTAATATACATTTACATTTTCAGGAAGTGATCGGCCACTAATCTCTAACGTACCATTAGCCGCATCAAAATATACCCTGGGACAGTCTTCGGTTCCAAAAATGCTTAAATTATCCATAAAATTCTTATTTGCTATTATACTTTTGTTTATTATTATGTTATGCAAATATATTTTATTTTTTCGCTTAGAATGTAAAAAAAACCCTTATTTATTGAGAAAAACACGTATAAGACATATTGATTGAGCTTAAATAGCAGAATAACAGCTTGTTATGCATTTTTTTGAGCTTGATAATAATAAACTTTATTTTTATATAAAATGCTTGAATACTAACAATCAGAGATATTTGATGCCTTTTTTATATTATAATAATAATTTGTCTTAATACTCTTCAATAATTTAAAAGAAATAATAGTTGTAAATTCGCATTATATTTTAAATTATTTGAATACTTTTTAGATTATCAGGAATTACTATCTTTTTAATGACATTCACATTCAAAATATAAATCAATGCAAAAATCCTTTTTGCCTATAACAAAAGATGAAATAGCAAAGCTTGGTTGGGATTGTGCTGATGTTATTATTGTTACGGGGGACGCTTATGTTGATCATCCTGCTTTTGGCGCCGCAATAATTGGCAGATTTATAGAGTATTTAGGCTATAGGGTTGCTATATTGCCTCAGCCAAACTGGCGGGATGATTTACGGGACTTCAAAAAGCTTGGGAAACCTCGCTTATTTTTTGGTGTTACAGCCGGTAACATGGACTCTATGGTTAATCATTATACAGCTTTAAAAAGATTAAGAAGCAATGATTCATATACTCCCGGCGACAGAGCGGGATACAGGCCTGATTATGCATCAGTGGTTTATTCAAAAATTTTGAAATCATTGTATCCTGATGTTCCCGTTATCCTTGGTGGTGTTGAAGCTTCAATGAGAAGATTTACTCACTATGATTATTGGTCTGATTCGCTCAAACCTTCTGTATTGGTTGAGTCAGACGCTGATTTGTTAATCTATGGAATGGCAGAAAAGACAATTTCAATGATATTGCCATTGCTTGACAAAGGTGTTCCAATAAATTCTCTAAAAAATTTGCCCCAGATCGTTTATAAGATTCCCTCCAAAGAACCTTTAACAAAGACTAAGGATGTAAAGGATGTTTTTTTGCCATCACATGAAGAATGTAGTAAAAGCAAGAAATTATTTTCAGATGCTTTCAGGCTTTTTGAAGAATCAGGGAATTCTTTAAAGCCTTCGAGGATTATACAAAAATCCGGAAATGAAGTTGTTGTTTCAAATCCAATGATTCCCTATTTAGAAGAAGATGATATGGATACATATTATGGCCTTCCATATACAAGATTGCCCCACCCAAAGTATAAAAATAAACCGCCTATTCCGGCTTTTGAGATGATTAAGCATTCTGTGACAATCCACCGTGGATGCTTCGGCGCTTGTAGCTTTTGCACTATATCAGCTCATCAGGGAAGGTTCGTTTCTAGCAGAAGTGAAGATTCTGTGCTGAAAGAAGTTGCAGCTATAACTGAATCTCCGGGTTTTAAGGGTTATATTTCTGACCTGGGAGGCCCGTCAGCAAATATGTATAAGATGAAAGGTTTTGATATTGAGATTTGTTACCGGTGTAAGAGAGCTTCATGTATTTATCCTGAAATTTGTGTTAATCTTAATTATGATCATAAGCCTGCTTTGTCTTTATATCAAAAAGCGGCGGATATTAAGGGCGTTAAGAAAGTGAATATTGGCAGTGGCATCAGGTATGATATGCTGGTTAACAGAAGCAGAGAAGAAGTTCGGCGGTTTGGACTGGATGATTATACAAAAGATATTGTGACAAAAAGGGTTTCAGGCAGGTTGAAAGTTGCTCCTGAACATACTTGCGATAATGTATTGAGTATTATGAGAAAGCCTTCATTTAAGTTGTATAAAATGTTCTATAAAGAATTTCGGAAAATATGTATAGAAGCAGGTTTAAAACAAGAGCTTATACCCTACTTTATTAGCGGCCACCCGGGATCAACAAAAAGAGATATGGCAAAGTTGGCTGATGAGCTAAGAACTATGGCATTAAAACCGGAACAGGTTCAGGAATTTACACCTACACCCATGACACTGGCCTCAACAATATATTATTCAGGAATAGACCCCTATTCCAAAAATAAAGTGTTTTCTGAAAAGGAAAAAACAAAGAAAAGAGAACAAAAAAATTATTTTTTCTCTTCTAATAAAAGGGCTCGTAATAGTTCTGAAAATATTAAAAAGGGTAACTCTTCTTCTCTTTATGAAACATCAACAAGAAGAAATAAATAACAATTGGTGATAATAAGAGATAATTTAGCACCCAACCTATTATGCTAAATCCCAGCATCCAGGATGATGTAGTTGCAAATAATAAATAAAAAACGAGCCAAAAACATTTTTGTGTTTTCGTCATGTTGCTTTAATTAGTTAATAGAATTACATATCTATATATGACAAATATATCTGTATTTTTTATTCAAAGCGTAAATTTGCATTGTTATTTTTTAAAAATTATTTTTGCATTTATAAGCCAGGGATAATAATAGTTTTAGGATTTATATTTTTGTGTTATTAACAGATTGTCAATAACTTTGAAATTTATTTTTAGTGATTTTTAATCATAACTGTGTGTAGAAAAAGAAAAATTATGGCAAAAAAGAAAATTGTAGTATTAACAGGTGCCGGAATTAGTGCTGAGAGTGGCATAAAAACATTTCGCGACAGTGGAGGCTTATGGGAGGAGTATGATATTATGGAAGTTGCTTCACTAGAAGGCTGGCAAAATAATATGGAACTTGTAAACGAGTTTTATAACCAGAGGAGGAAGCAGCTTTATGAAGTAGAGCCAAATGCCGGTCATTATGCATTAGTGAAGCTGGAGGAAAAATATGATGTACATATCATTACCCAAAATGTTGATGACCTTCATGAGAGAGCCGGTTCCGGAAATGTTGTGCACCTTCATGGCGAGTTGAAAAAAGTTAGAAGCACTCATGATGAAGATTATATTACCGAGCTTGATGGCTGGGAATTGAAAATTGGAGATAAATGCCCCAAAGGATATCAATTGAGGCCTCATATAGTATGGTTTGGAGAGCCCGTACCAATGATTTATGATGCTGCTCAAATTGCATCCATCGCTGATATTTTCCTTATTGTAGGTACTTCTTTAAATGTATATCCGGCAGCCGGATTGGTTGGCTACGTTAAGCAGGAAGCACCAATTTACCTTGTTGACCCCGGGGAACTAAGTATTTCAAATAATCCTAATCTTACTTTTATTTGTGAAAAGGCAAGTGTCGGAGTTCCTAAGTTAGTTGACAAGCTTTTAAAGGAATAGTATTTTATTGTGAATAATTATTAGTGCTTATGAAAAAATTATCGATGGATGAGCTTGGGCGTATTTCTCCTGATGAATTTAAAAAGGTGGAAAAAATGCCCTTGATGATTGTTTTGGACAACATTAGATCTATGATGAATATTGGGTCTGTTTTTCGCACTGCTGATGCTTTTAGAGTTGAGGGGATATGCTTATGTGGCATCTCGGCAACTCCTCCAAACAAAGAGATTCATAAAACTGCCCTTGGAGCTACCGAGTCGGTTGATTGGATATATTATGAAAATACTTCAGATGCTGTTATATCTCTAAAAGAATTGGGATATGAGATAATTGCAGTTGAACAAACAGATAGCAGTATAGATATACTTGACTATAAGCCGCAGAAAGGCAAAAAGTATGCACTGGTTTTTGGTAATGAGGTAAAAGGCGTTGATGATAGTGTCCTTCATTTATGCAATTCTTGCATAGAAATACCACAATTCGGCACAAAACATTCTCTGAATATCTCTGTTTCTGCGGGAATTGTGATATGGGATTTTTATAAAAACCTGTTAAAACAATAAATTATCGGTTTATCTCTTTGTCATGATCTGCCTGGAACCTAAAACCTAAGCGCTTTCCAGTCTTTTGTTTTACAAAAGTTGAATTCTCAAAAACAGCAGCAACACTTGTTTCTTTGACAATATCATAAGGGGGTGTGAGCAAATCAAAGTCTATGCTGTATAATATAGCCGATTCTAATATGATTCTTATAGATTTATTATCGATGGGATAATTCATAAATTGGTCAAAATAGAATCCTGTTTGATGCTTTCCTTCAACAAGAAAATGCTTTTCTTTATTGATAAATATCCGCGCAACAAGATATCCTGCATCATTAAGCCTGTTATACTTAAATGAATCAGTAAGAAAGTTGTATATGTTTATAATTCCTGAATATGATCTTGATTGATCTTCTTTTATGTACGGAGTTTTCATGACGTTATGCATGCGTGGAAATTCAAATACATTTGAGTGCATTGTCATAATTAATGTGTCGCCGGCGAAAATCACTTCACCTTCAAATTCACTCCTGTCTTTATATTCAAACTTTACCCTGGTATTTTTTTCTTTAAGTACTTTTCTGGACTCATGACATAACTGGTCAGCAACGTTTTTAAAATCAGAAAAGACTTCAGAAGTGTTCTGATAAACAAGTTTTTTTAAAGAGGCTTTCTTTATTAGCTTTCCGTAAAAATGATCTTTATTTTCTTCTACCATTATTATATCGATTTATCTTTTATAAACAATAGGAATATTAAAGCAATTTATTTATAACTTCATTAAAACAATCTAGGTCTAAGGGTTTTATGAGATATTCATCCATGCCCTTTTTCATGTATTTTTCCCTGTCACCTTCAAATGCATTTGCGCTAAGCCCAACAATAGGCGGTAGTTTTTTGTATGTATTTTTTAATTTATTTGCAGCTGTGATGCCGTCCATAACAGGCATTTGGATATCCATTAATATGAGATCAAATTTCCCGGGTTTAAAGATTTTTAGTGCTTCTTTGCCATTGCT
>JAWOBS010000265.1:0-2600 GCA_046484145.1 Bacteroidales bacterium | reverse complement strand
TCGGGTCTTTTAAAAATAAAAAAGTAGAGCAACTGATTTAGTTGCTCTACACTAGATAGTCATTCAGTGTAATCAATCATTGTATGACTTCTTTCGGGTAAAACAAAGTTAAGAAAAATTTAAAAAAACTTGGAAATTAACACAGTATCTTTTTTGTGGCAATGACAAAAAAGTATGATGGTTTTTATTGTTTTGTAATAATATTAATGTTTGCATGACGCCTCAATTCTTAAACAACTTCTCTTAGTGTAGGCCGGGCTTGATCGACCTTATTGATTATAAATGATGCAATGGTAGGGACAGGGCTTGACCTGTCCTTTTAAATTGTGTTTTTTTTATCTCAGATAAACAGGGTTTTAGGCAATGCAGTTTTACTATAGCCGGGCATGGATTCCGAAACCCAAAATTATCATGGTATTAAGTCATACTGACAAATCAACTTGTTTTTGTGAAAACATTTACACCAAAATGGACAGGTCAAGCCCTGTCCCTACAGAAATATTCGTTGTAATTTTTATGGCCGGTCAAGCCCGGCCAATACTAGGAGTATGCGCATAAACAAAGGGATTTGTCATCCTGAGCCATCGGCGAAGGATCTCTTTGAAATAATGGAATGCTGTTTAAATCGATTTTTAAAAGAAGCAGTCACGCTAATCTACCGAATTTCACACATTCGTTCGACATGTCGTGCAGAAAAATGATGTGCATAAAACTCCCAACATTGCCCAAATAGACCATAGCCGTGATACAGTGAATGTGAAATATCTGAACTTGATATAAAATTATTTATTTTAATTTTTAGCTTTTTTGAAGATTTTTTATTTTATCTTATATGTATTTATTTATTTTTAATATATTTGCAATAATCAAATTGATTACTGTGTAATTTTCATTCTATTAAAAAATAACACTATTATTGCAAAATGATAAACAAGCAGGCAGATAAGGATGCGGCAAAGATAGCCGCAAGCTACATAAACAGCACCCAACGCCACGTATTTCTTACAGGGAAGGCAGGAACCGGGAAAACTACATTTTTAAAAGAAATAGTCAATATCACACATAAAAGTGCTATAGTGGCAGCACCAACAGGCATTGCCGCAATAAATGCAGGTGGCGTTACATTACATAGCTTATTCCAACTACCCCTGGGTATATTTTTACCTTCAAATCGTAATCTTGATGAAAGTGAGTTGGAAGTTGAAATACAAACTCCATCATCAATTATGAAAAACCTTCGCTTAAACAAAATAAAGCGAAGGATGATACAGGAAATGGAACTGCTCATCATTGATGAAGTCAGTATGCTTCGGGCTGACATGGCTGATGCAATTGATACTGTGTTAAGGACTGTAAGAAGACGAAGGAATATTCCCTTTGGAGGAGTGCAGCTGCTTCTTATTGGCGATATGCAGCAATTGCCACCGGTGGTGCGTCAAAAAGAATGGAATTATCTTAACCCATATTACAAAAGCATGTACTTCTTTGATGCCAGGGCATTTAGTGAAAACAAGCCAGTTTTCATAGAGCTTGAGAATATATATCGCCAGCAAGATCCGGTGTTTATCCGTATTCTTAATAACCTTCGTGATGATAAGCTTAAAAATGAAGATATTGAAATCTTAAATAAACATCACTATCCTTCCTTAAGCAATGAACAAAAAGAAGGTGCAGTTTTCCTAACTACACATAATTACCAGGCTGATGAGCTAAATTTTAAAAAACTTAAAGCACTGCCTGGAAAAAGTTATTCATTTGAAGCTTCTGTTATTGGAGATTTCCCTGACAGAACCTACCCTGTAGAATATATGCTGGAGCTCAAAGAAGGTGCGCAGATTATGTTTGTTAAAAATGACTATTCAGGCGAACAGCGATATTTTAACGGAAAAATAGGAAAAATACACAGCCTGAATCAAGAGGAAATAGTTGTTGAATTCATTGATGAAAACGAATTTGTAGAAATCGAACCTTACACATGGGAAAACAAAAGATATACATTAAACAAGGATACTAATGAAATTGAAGAGAAAATTATAGGCAGCTTCGAACAATTTCCAATCAAATTAGCCTGGGCAATAACAGTACATAAGAGCCAGGGTTTGACTTTTGACAAAGCGATAATTGACGTCTCACAGGCATTTGCCCCCGGACAAGCATATGTTGCTCTTTCCCGGCTAAGGAGTCTTGACGGACTAATGCTTTCACAACCAATTTCTCAAAACAAGTTAATAACTGATAAAATACTGGCAGATTTTTCAAGTCAAAAAACTAATACTGAACAGTTAAAAACTGACCTCAAAGAGGAAGCGTTCAAGTATACAAAGGATTTTCTGTTATCAACATATGATTTTGAAGACATTGTATACCGACTGCGCCATCATACAGAATCATATAACAAACAAGAAACTAGATCGGAAAAGCAAAAACAAAAAAGGTGGATAAAAGCATTACTTGCTGAGATTGAAGAATTGAAAAAAACCGGTAATGGTTTTAAAAATCAAATCATAAAAATCACCGCTGACAAAGAAGGTGCGAACTTGCAATATTTGAAAGAACGTGTGCAAGCAGCTAAAGCATATTTTGAATCAGCTATAAAGAAA
>JAWOBS010000073.1:0-6095 GCA_046484145.1 Bacteroidales bacterium | reverse complement strand
AGCCTGCCCTTTTTCCCCTTTATTACCAACGTTTTACGATGTCATCTCGAATGGAGCGAAGCGGAGTGAGAGATCTGGTGGATGAGCGTGACCCTTATTACCAGCCACATTCCTGCACGTCATTCCGACCGTAAGGGAGGAATCCCGAGGATGAGCGTGCCCAACGACTTTTGAAAATCACTCTTAACCAGCATTCCCTGATTTCAACGGGATTTCTCGCTAACGCTCGAAATGACGTGTGTTCTATTACGAAAGCTTTCAACAGCCCTTTCCTATTTTCAACGGGATCCTTCGCCGATGGTTCAGTATGACGTGCGTTATATTGATAATAAAACAATCAAACATAAATATATGTAGATAATTACATGTGTTATTGTTGAAAAAATAGTTAAATTTGTATAGATTTAAAAAGCATAATTATGAATAAGTTATTAGCGGTTTTTATTTCACTTTTGTTTATTTCTTTTGTGTTCATTTCCTGCGATAAAGAAGAATTACAAGATCAGGATGATACTCATGAAACTGATGATACACAGGATGATGATAATGATGATGACAATGACGATGAAGTTGACCCGGCAATTGTTTTTACCAAAACAGTAGAAGAGATTACCATAAACTCCGCAACAACCGGTGGTAATATTACAGAAGATGGCGGAGCATTGGTAACTGCCCGTGGTGTTGTACTTAGTAATAATAATACTCCGACTATAGAAGAAAATCTTTTAATAACTGAAGATGGAGAGGGGACAGGAGAGTTTGTAAGCGAGCTTAGCGGGCTTGAGCCTGAAACAATGTATTATGTCAGGGCATATGCTACTAATGAAGCCGGAACTGCTTATGGTGATGCATTATCCTTTACCACAATTGCTGAAGAACCGGAAACTGTTGTTGATATTGATGGGAATGAGTATTCAACAGTAATTATTGGCGAGCAGGTATGGATGGCCGAGAATCTTAAAACTACCAAATATAATGATGGAGAGCAAATCCCTTATACCGAAGATGATATTGAGTGGAGTGAATTAAGGGAAGGATCATACGGCGTTTATAATCATGATACTGATTTGGGTGAAATATATGGAGCTGCATATAATTTCTTTGCCGTTTCTACTAGAAAACTTTGTCCGGTTGGATGGCGTGTCCCTGACGATAATGACTGGGATATCCTGATAGAATTTCTTGGGGGTAGTGATGTTGCCGCTGATAAACTTAAAGAAACAGGAACAGAACACTGGAACAGTCCTAACGCAGGTGCTACAAATGAAAGTGGCTTTACTGCATTAGGAGCAGGGCATCGTTACAATTGCGGTGGATTTAACAGCCTGGGCTCAATTGCAATGTGGTGGTCGCAGGATGAAGTTAATTCTGTAAGTGGTGCCAACAGAACTATTTATGTTGATTATCCTAATGTTTATAATTACGGGTATAACAAAAATGGCGGCCTTTCTGTCAGATGTATTAAAAAGTAATACTCCCTTTATTTTTATTATAGATTTTTAATTTATTATCTGTTTTTTTATTCTTACTTTTGAATAATTGAGCGTTCTGCTTGATTGATTTACATTTCTTTTTTCAAAATTATATAGTAATGACAAATAAACACATCAATTGCTCTGGCTGCAAAATAAATGACTGCTACAGCGGCGAAGATTGTGTAAGGGGATATGACTTTGAAAAGTATATTCCAATGTCCGGGAAAGCATTTGATAATAAGGAGAATAAATTAATTCTGGAAGTTTCTACACAACTCGAAGGAGAGCACTATATGCAGCTTACCAGGCTGGAAGAGATTATAGTGTTTGCAAAAAATATGGGATATAAAAAAGTAGGAATAGCCCATTGTGTCGGTTTAATCAATGAAGCGAATATTATAAAAAAAATCCTTGATCAACATTTTACAGTATATACTATATGTTGTAAATTCTCGGGAATTGATAAAAAAGACTATGATTTAAAACAAATCAAAGATGACAGATACGAGGCTATTTGTAATCCTGTAGGGCAAGCTATGGTTTTAAATGATTTGAAGACTGATCTGAACTTGATTGTCGGGTTATGTATGGGGCACGATATTTTATTTAATAAATATTCTGAAGCACCGGTTTCAACATTTATTGTAAAAGACAGAATTACAGGACATAATCCTGCTGCAGCAATATATTCAGGTTATCACAGGAAAAAAATGGGTATCTGATTTTAATAAAAATATTTCTGTAAAAAGTATAAAAAATTATTATGTATAAATATTTATTTGGCCCTGTTCCATCCAGGCGTTTAGGAATGTCTTTAGGAGTCGATCTTGTTCCGGCAAAAGTTTGCTCAATGGATTGCGTATATTGTGAGGTTGGTAAAACCACTAAACTCACCAACGATAGACAAGAATACATACCTTATAATAAAATTACAGAAGAATTGTCTGCTTATTTTAAAAATAATCCCGACCCTGACTATATTACTTTTTCCGGCTCAGGTGAGCCACTGCTTAATAGCAGGTTTGGTGACATCCTGAAATTTATTAAAAAGAATAAACCTAATATCCCCGTTGCCGTGCTTACAAATGGCAGCTTGTTGTTTGACAAAGAAGTGAGAGAATCTTTACTCGATGCCGACCTTGTGCTTCCTTCATTAGATGCTGCAAGCCAGGAAGTTTTTGAAGCTATTAACAGGCCTCATCCGTCAATTAAAATAGAACAGTATATAAAAGGCCTTATCGACTTCAGAAAGGAGTTTAATGGCAAAATATGGCTGGAAGTTTTTATACTGCCCGGATATAATGATCATATGGAGGAATTATTAGCTCTAAAAGAAGCAATTATAAAAATTCAGCCCGACTCTGTGCAGTTAAATACAATGGATAGGCCCGGAACAGAAGAAAACCTTCTTAGTGCTTCCAAAGAAGTTCTTGAAAAGATTATAAAGCTCTGGAATCTTGATAATGTAAAAATTATTGCAGCAGCTGATAACAGGAAAAATATTAAATCATACAGAAAAGATATAGAATCCGCTATACTAGAAACAATTAACCGCAGGCCGTGTACTCTTGATGACCTAAGCAAAATACTGGGACTTCATGTTAATGAAATTAATAAATACCTCGATAGCCTCGAAAAAGACGATAAAATTACTTCAGTAAAACAAAACAGGGGTATTTTTTATCAAAAAAAGTAATCACCTAAACGTTTCATTATCAACACATTGTTTATCTTCTTTCATTAAATAGATAAAAAAATCAAAAAAATATTTGGTGATAATAAAAAAACAATTTAGTTTTGCAGTGTATTAGTATGATAGAACAGTAATTATTTAAAACAGACTTATTATGATAAACATTTCTAAGCTTACGTTTGGCTATAACAAAAAGCGTCATTTATTTGAGGATTTGGATCTTCAAATAAAGCAGGGTAGTGTTTACGGCTTATTCGGAATGAATGGTGCCGGAAAAACCACCTTGTTGAAACTGGTCTCGGGAATGCTCTTCCCCAAATCCGGCATTTGTGAAATTAATGGAGCAGATTCCGGAAAAAGACTCCCTGAAGTTCTCGGTAACATTTTTGTAATCCCCGAAGAATTTGCTCTTCCATCTGTTAAAATCAGCACTTATGTTGATTTGCATGCTCCATTCTACCCGAATTTTGATAATCAGTTATTTGATAAGTACCTCAAAGAATTTGAAATATCAAACGGTAAAAACCTGAATGCATATTCATACGGTCAAAAGAAAAAATTTCTTATTGCATTTGGCTTAGCCACGCAGACTAAGATATTATTAATGGATGAGCCGACAAATGGATTGGATATCCCATCAAAAAGCCAGTTTCGCAGGATTATGGCTTCTATTTCAACAGAAGAGCAGTGCGTTATAATCTCTACCCACCAGGTAAGAGACCTTGCCAGTATTATTGATCATGTAATTGTCCTGGATAATGGCAAGATAATTTTTGAAAAGAACACTCTCGATATCTCTCAAAAACTCTCTTTCGGCAAGGTTAAAGATGATGATACAAATTATCTGTATGCAGAAGATATCTTAGGTGGCAAAGCAGCAATTTATAAAAACACCGGTCAGGATTCAGAGATTGACCTGGAATTGCTGTTTAATGCAATAATTAAAAATACTGAAATTATTAATCAAGCTTTATAAACATTGTGATCATGGAAAAAAACAATTTATTTTCAGCATCTCGCTTTATATTACTTATCAAGCGATTTATAATCTTAAATATAAAAACCTGGGCCATAGGTTTGGCAGCAGCTACCGGATTGATAATTCTTATTGCAATTGCTCAAGCCTTTTTGTTTGGTATCAGTTTTAATTATAATGGTTTAGTAAACTTTGGATTAGTGCAAATTTTTATTGGTGGTTTTATTGTAGCCTCTATGGCATTTAAGGAGCTAAACTCACCTGCACGCAGCCAGTTTTACCTGACAATGCCTGCCAGTACTCTTGAGAAGTTGCTTTCTCATTGGTTTGTAACTTCAATACTATTTATTGTCGTTGCAAATATTTTATTGGCATTTGCAATATCGCTCTCATCGGTCTTTTGTAATTTAATATGGGGCTCAGCAATAGAATACTTCAATCCTTTTGCTATTGCCAATCTAAAAATCATGGCTACATTCCTGGTTTTACACAGCATTTTCTTTTTAGGAGCTACATACTTCAGAAAGAATAACTTCATAAAAACCGTACTGGTAATTTTTATTATCAGCCAGATACTTATGGTGTTTATGATTATAATAACATTCTTACTGTTTAAATCAGGTAATCCATACATGTCTGAAAACATTATAAACACAGAGTTTCAACTTGTTTTTGAATCTACTTTCAAAAATCTGGTTCAAATAGCATATTTCGGATTGCTTGCGCCATTCTGTTTACTGGTAAGTTACTTCCGATTAAAAGAAAGAGAGGTATAAGATGGAATTTATTGAAAATCAATCTATTTACATGCAAATAGCTGATGTTTTCTGTGAAAATATTCTTTCCGGGAAATGGAAGGCTAATGAAAGAATTCCTTCAGTGCGCGATATCGCTGTGCAAATGGAAGTAAATCCCAACACAGCTATGAGAGCATTTATTTATCTGCAAGATAGAGGTATCATTTATAATAAAAGAGGTATTGGTTATTTTGTGGAAGAAAATGGCTTTGACAAGGCCTTATCTTTGAAAAGAGAAGAGTTCATAAAAAGGGATATTCCTAATATTATGAGAACCATGAAACTTCTCAATATTTCATGTAAGGATATGGAAAAATTATACAGTGAACAATAATATTAAAAATGTAAAAAAATGAAAACGAGCAATATATTACTTATAAGCGCATTGGGGTTGATTCTTGTTTCTATGGTAGTCTTTGGATTTATCTTAAAGAGCCAACTTTTAATACCTGCAACAGAAGGTAATGGAAACATAATCATGAATTCAACAGATATTGATGATTTTGACAAAATAAATATAAAAGGAAACTTTAAAGTCAATTATATTCAGGATACCCATTACCATTTAGATATAACTACAGATGAAAATTTGCACGACTTAATTAAAACTGAAGTTGAAAACAACGAGTTAATTATTAAGGCAATAAAGCCGGTAAAAAGCGGGAAGGAGATTCTCATCAATGTTTCAAGCCCTTCACTTAGCGGCATAACAGCCTCTGCATCAGCAACATTTAATGCCATGAATGATGTAATGCTGGAGGATGTTTCATTAGCCTGCAATGCTAGTTCTTCGATTATCATTAATGGAAAGTTTGATGATATAAATGTTTCTCAGAATGCTTCTTCAAAAGTAACACTTGGCGGACAGGCTAATTCACTTTTTGTCGCGTCAAATGCCGGTGGCACCGTAGATGCTTTTGAGCTGGAAGTGCAAGCAGCCGATATTGAGGCAAATGCTTCAACTGTAGTTAAGGTTAACACTGAAGAATTAAGTGTAAAAGCTACGGCAGGAAGTACCGTCTTTTATATAGGAAACCCGGCTTTAAACAATATAAACTTAAGTTCAGGCTCTAATCTTATTAAGCAAGATTAAGGATAACTTCTTATTTAAAGCTTGTAAGACAACATGTTTATCCAAATAAAAAAGAGTTATG
>JAWOBS010000199.1:0-15863 GCA_046484145.1 Bacteroidales bacterium | reverse complement strand
TTAACGTGCAGTCCATCAATTGTGTAGCCATCACCGTTGTAGTTTCCGGTAAAAGGATCTACTGAAGTACCTATTGGTATCCAGCCTTCATCATTATTCCAGGTGCTTGTAGTAGAGGCATCAATATCAGCAGTCTGAAGATAATACTTATCCCAGTGTTGTGAATTTTCCGACAACCATAATAAATTACTTAAGTTGGCTATAATATATGGTTCCACTTCCGTACCGGAGCCTGTAGGTAATACAGGTGTAGTGTCGCCTGTTTGCGCTTTCAGGTTATTGACACTTAATAATAAAAATAAGGATAAGATTAGGTAGAAATACAGATTTTTCATAATAAGGGTATTTTTATTCGACATTCAAAGCTGAGAGGCAAATAAAATTATTATTTAGAATATCTCTGATATGAGCGCCCAAAGCTTTGATATTTTTAATCAGAGAATAATTATTGTGTGCAGAACTAACGCCTAATAAAACAAATATACAAATAATAGATTTGCTAACAAAAAAACACACCCCAAAAACAATACTTGAAGCATTATTAATACTGTGCCATAATAATCAGGTTTTAACTAAATTATTAACTCGTAAAAACTGGCAAAAGGCCAGCATGTATTGCTTCCCGCTGAACTAAAAGAAGTTGAACTTATCCCGGCTTCCTTTTCCAGGATTATAGAAACATATATTGATTAGTGTTATGCTGGTATATATTGAAAAAACAGCAATAGTAAATTGCCACTACTGCTGTTTTTTAATGTCATGCCTTAATTATTAAAAGTAATATACCTCATCAATCAGCTCTGCCGGTTGTGACAATAATTGAGGATTTTTGTCAATATGTATTAATCCTGAAACGGATAATTTTTTAATAACAAAAACATCTTTATCCTCTTCTCCTTTTGTTTTTACAATGATTAGCGGCCCCAGTTTAATAATGAATTGTGGTACCTTTGCTGAAACTTCAAGCATATCCTCTTTTATGGCAATGAAATCTTCATTTTTACATTTTGCTCCCTGGAAACATGAACAGATGTCATCAATAATATCATAAACCTCCGGTAGAGTTAGCTCTTCCCTGGATTTTGTCATAATTTCTTCTCCGTCATAAGTAGTCTTATCTGTGCTCACAACTTCAAATCCTGCAATTTTCATGAGTTTAACAACTGCACTGAAGCAATTTTGCAGGTCTGTTTCAGATTCAGTGTCAAACCATGATATCACGGGAACATGCCTTGGTATTGGCTTTCTTTTATAGTCGCTATTGATAGAATTGAAAGAAATATATTCACTAAAAGAGTTCTGAAGGATGTAGATTTGATCCTTAAGCCTTGCTATTTCTTTATTGTGCCTCATCTCCATTTTCTGGAGTTTTCTTTCATAATATTTATAATATTGCTTCATAAACTTGTTTTGAGGCCCTGCTGCAACAAGTCTTTGTCCTTCATCAGTGTTAGTAAAACTATTGAAGTTTTCAATAAATTTCTCTGCAAGTAAATCTGCTTGTTTTAAGTATGCAGATTCATATTTCCATGAATTTTTCGGGTTAAGAATATTTGGGTCAACGCCGCTTACTTCTGTCGGGATATTTAAACCGAAGGGTGCATGTTCTTCAACTTCGGCCTCATCGAGTTCTCCATTTAATATTGCTTTGATAATATTCCTTGTAGATTCCAGATCAATCCTTTGCCCGACACCATAACCGCCGCCAATCCATCCTGTATTAACCAGGTAGGCTGTAGCACCATGTTGTTTCATTTTTTCGGCTAATTCGCGTGCATAAACTGTTGGATGCAGCATTAGAAAAGCTGCTCCGAAAGCCGGGGAGAAGGTCATAATAGGTTCTTTTATGCCCCTTTCAGTACCCGCAAGCTTTGACGTATATCCGCTTAAAAAATAATACATAGCCTGATCACGGCTTAGCCTTGATACCGGTGGGAATACTCCAAAAGCATCTGCAGTGAGCAATATGATTTTTTTTGGGTGCTTACCTTTAGATACCGGTTTTACAATGTTGTCTATATGATAAATTGGATAAGAAACTCTTGTGTTTTCCGTTTTTGAGGTGTCAAAAAAGTTAATCTCTCCGGTTTTTTCATCATAAACAACATTTTCTAATAATGCATCTCTTTTTATAGCTTTATAAATGTCCGGCTCTTTCTCTTTGCTCAGATTAATACATTTTGCATAACAGCCTCCCTCAAGGTTAAAAATACCTTCATCATCCCATCCATGCTCATCATCTCCAATTAAATACCTGTCGGGATCGGTTGATAATGTTGTTTTTCCGGTGCCTGATAAGCCAAAGAAAATTGCTGTATCACCGTTTTTTCCCATGTTGGCTGAGCAATGCATAGATGCAATGCCTTGTAAAGGAAGAAAGTAATTCATTATGGAGAAAAAACCTTTTTTTATTTCTCCACCATACCATGTTCCTCCAACAAGTGCTTTTTTCTCTTTTAAATTAAAAGCGACATAAACATCAGAATTTAGTTCTTGCTTCTCCCAGTCCTCGTTAACGGTTTTACATGCATTGAGCATTACAAAGTCAGGCTCAAAGTTTTCAAGCTCAGCTGCTGTCGGCCTAATAAACATGTTTTTTACAAAATGTGCCATCCATGCCACTTCTGTAATAACCCTAATCTTGATACGGGAGTTTTCATTTGCACCACAAAATGCATCCATCACGTAAAGCTTCTTGCCATGAAACTGATCCAATGTAGTAACTTTAAGGTCTTCCCATACTTCTTCTGAAATTGCATGGTTGTCAGATTTGTTTGCTTCATCAGCCCACCATATATTATCCTGTGAAGTTTCTTCTTTGACTACATATTTATCTTTCGGGGAGCGGCCGGTGAAGATGCCGGTATCTACTGCCACTGCATCAAGGTTTGTTAAAAAACCTTTTTCATAGCCTTCAAGTGAAGGATCGGTTTCATGCTTGAAGAGCTCGTCATACGAGAGATTGTAATAAATCTGTTGAACGTCTTTTATGCCATAACGGCTAAGATCAGGTGCTTTGACCTCAGGTTTGCGGGAGTTGTTATTCTTATGCATATTGCGGATATTTTATATTTTGGATATAATTGTAAAATGTCAAAATTATAAAATTCCTGCAAGCGAATGTGTATAGTAAGCAAAATATTTTTTTACAAAAGCAACTGTCATCTGCTTCCTGTAAAATATCAGGGTCAAACCCCTATCCTGTAAGAGAATTTTAGCATGAATACATTATAAGGCTTGTCTGAGAATAACATATCTGTGTCATTTTGAAAATTAAAACTACCGTCCCTGGCGAAGTGATCCCTGGTTTGTGACCAGACAAAGTACAAGGTTGATCCCGGCTTATATTCCCATCTTAAAACAAGATTTGACAAAAACTCCTTGAAGTTGAAATCGGGGTTATGAAAACTGTAATCCGGGTTTTCATTGTTGTTCTCATAAACATTATACATATTAGCATCTTGATCGAATGCTATTTGATTATCACTATAAGCATGAAATCTGTCATGATAATTATCAGCTTTGGGAGATGTAACTTTTTTAAATTCAGTGTATTCTCCGGATGCTATAAATGGTTGTCCCCAAAATTGCAATGTTAATTCCGGTGTTATTGTGTAATTTATTCTCAACGACATAGCAATCACTTTCTGGTCAAGTTTTCCAAGTATATATGCAGGTTCTTCATTAATCGTTGTTGTGGATACGTATTGAATTTCATTAGTGTTTTTGTTATATGAAGGAGTTAATGTTATCAGTAGAGTATTCAGTGGCCTGTATGATATGCCAAGGTTGTTGTATGTGTATTTTCTGTAATTGTTAAAACCCAT
This sequence comes from Bacteroidales bacterium, assembly GCA_046484145.1. Lineage (GTDB taxonomy): Bacteria > Bacteroidota > Bacteroidia > Bacteroidales > UBA7960 > PWND01. Next base: position 12,036 of record JAWOBS010000199.1, on the reverse strand, counting down.
ATAGTAATTAGCACTTGTTGAAAGGCTTATTTTTTTTCGTGAATCCGTGTTGATATTTAACCATATATTTGAATTGCCGGGTAATGAGAAAGCAGGCCCTCCTCTGAGCATTGTTGTTGAAAGTGGGTCATGATTAATATTAGAGCCTATAGATAAATGCCAGTAGTTAGTAAATTGCATCCAAAAGTTGATGTTACCTCCCAGGTTTGTTCTTTCTCCACCAAAAGTATAGGAAGTCCATTCGCTAAAATTAAAGTTTATATTTCTTAAAATTCCAAATGGTTTATTAATTCGGTATCCTATCCATAAAACCTGTGAAATGTTATCGGCACCTCTTAAATACCCGATGTCATTTGTCTCCAGCTCAGGGCTTTTAAATAGCAGGGCAGTTGCAAATTTAAGATTACCATCAATTTTCCAAAACTGAAGGTTTCCACCTGATCCTGTCAAGCTGGTTCTTTCCGGGTCAAAACTTAAGTGTTCGGCATCAGGCCTTTGGAAATACCTGGCCGGAGAAAGCTGTGTGCGCGCAATTGCTGTTTCACTGCCTTTCACGTGGCTCATATATGCTGAGCTTACAAGCATATATTTCCTGTTTGCAAGATATTGTTTTAGGTCAAGTCCTGCTGAGTATGCTGATGTATGCAAGAAATCAAGATGGTCTTCTTTAATATCCCTGTTAACTGCTGTTCCCATAAAGCCTATGGTTGTTTTCCCGTCATTTAATTCCTGGATAGCCCTTCCTGCAAAATAGCTGGTAAGTGGTTCTGTTAATATTTCAGTAGTCTCTCCAAGTTTATCTATATCAGCATATTGAGAAGCAGTTGTTGATTGCATTATACCAACAGACAAGCCGTCATTAGTCCTGCCGGTTAGTTTTAATGCGCCTATGATTGGCGTGAATTCAGGGGCATTGATATATTCATCCTCATCGGCCATTGGATGATATTGAGGAGAACGGCCTATCCTCCTGGAATAAAATAGATTTTCATTTCCCATATCACCATCACCAAAACCTAATTTATAATTGAACAGGTCACTTCCTTCTATGAAGAAGGGGCGCTTCTCTGAAAAATATGACTCAAATGCTGTTAAGTTTACTTGTGAAGGGTCGGCTTCCACCTGTCCGAAGTCAGGATTTACCGTAAAGTCAAGGGTAAGGTAGTTTGTAATTCCAATTTTTCCGTCAACACCTGCATTTAATCCGTAACTTTTTCCATTTGCAAATGGATTACCCGGCTGCTTTTCGAAAGATTCTGCTGAAGTTAATGCGTAAGGAACAATGTCGAATGTTTTTTTAGGCTCAATGTTTTCTAAACCGGAAAGTAATCCTAAATAGTGAACCCATCCCGGGGCATTTCTTGATATTGGCTGCCATAAAACAACTTCGTCATTGCGATATATCCTTCTTTCAATTTGTAAGCCCCATGTTGAATTTTCTTTTGGGTTGAAACGAAGTTGAGATAATGGTATCTTGATTTCGGCGTACCATCCGTTTTCATCAGAAGTGGTTTTAACATACCATATGGGATCCCAGTTTCTGTCAGTGTTTTCTCCGTCATTCGACATGAAATAATCACTTTTTACACCCGCAGCACTAACATAAAAACAATAAGCTGTTCTCTGATTATGATAACTGTCAAACTGCACCCCAATTGCATCTCCTTCTATCTGATCACGCCTGGTTAGCCTTTTTACTATTTTATCAGGAGATGTGTCATAAGCTTTAACACCGATATATATGAAATTTTCATCATATAGAAAAGAAAACCACGTTTTCTGGCTTGGCTGTTCACCCTCTGACGGCCTGTATTGAATAAATCCATTATCCCAGTATGCGTTTTGCCAAGCTTTATCATCTAAAATCCCATCGATTACAGGTGTTTCATTTTCATTTTTTTGTGCGTTAAATGTCTTCTTCTCATAAACGCCGGCGCATAAAAAATTAGAAATTAGAATTGTAAAAAGCGTACTTAAAATAATTTTTGTTTTCATTTTGTGTCTTTTTTTATGTGAATATTGCATTAGTGTATTAGATTGCTGGTTCAGTATGTAAAAAAAATATAAAACACATTTTTTTTATTATAAAAATCAATCGTAAGACGAGTAAATAATATAATTTGTTACAGATGAATTAATATTTTTTCAAAGCTTTATTTATACATTTTAAAGCTGTAATATTGTGACGTTAAAAAAAATATTATGATTTGTAAATATCAATTCACTTAGATATTTATTTTTTGTAGATTTGCCAAAATTTGTCATTTATATTGTAAAAAAAGAAAATTATGAGTTCAATAATAGGTATAAGGCATGAGGATAAATATGCAATGGAAAGACGCACTCCGCTGACGCCAAAGCATGTGGGGAAACTGATAAAGGAACATAATCTGGATTTTGTTATTCAGACATCACCTAAAAGAGTTTTTTCTGATTTTGAATATAAGAATGTTGGTGCAAGTGTTGAGCCGGATCTTAAAAAATGTGATGTAATTTTTGGTGTAAAGGAAATTCCTGAAAGTGCTTTTGAAAATAACAAAACCTATATTTTCTTTAGTCACGTTATTAAAGGGCAATCTTATAATATGCCAATGCTGAAAAAAATGATGGAGCTTGGTTGTAATTTAATTGATTATGAAGTAATAACTGATGATCAAAACCGAAGACTTATATTTTTTGGTAAATATGCAGGACTTGCAGGAATGATAAATTCCTTGTGGAGTACCGGACAAAGGTTAAAGGAAATGGGATATAGCAATAACCCCTTTCTGAAAATAAAACAATCATGTGAATATAATTCTTTAGCTGAAGCCAAGCAGCAAATATCTGAAGTTGGCAAAGAGATAAGTAAAGACGGGCTGCCTAAGGAACTGCAACCTTTCACAATAGGCTTTACAGGTTATGGAAATGTTTCAAATGGGGCACAGGAGATTGCTAATCTGCTGCCATCTGTTGAAATTACACCGGGTGAGCTTCTTAAACTCAAAGATTCAGGAAGCCTGCCTTCTAATATTTTGTATAAAGTAGTTTTTAAGGAAGAGCATATCTCAAAACTAAAAGATGGTTCAAATGCTGATTTTGATCTTGAGCATTATTATAATCATCCTGAAGAATATCAAAATGATTTCGAGAAATATATTCCGCATCTTTCTATATTAATGAACTGTATGTATTGGGACAGCCGTTATCCCAGAATTTTCACCAAAGAGTATGCAAAAAAATTGTATGAGGGCGGCAAGCCTAAAATAATTGTTGTTGGCGATGTTACTTGTGACCCTGATGGTTCTATTGAATTTACTCATAAAGGGACTGAGATCGAAGATCCGGTTTTTGTTTATGACCCAATTAATGACAAGCCTGCAATGGGATTTAAAGGTGAGGGTATTTTGGTAATGGCTGTTGATATATTGCCCAGTGAATTACCGAGAGACTCTTCTAATGCTTTTGCTGATGCATTGTATAGATTTGCTTTGCCAATTGCAAAGGCAGATTTTTCTGAACCATTAGCAGATATTAAGCTTCCTTTATCAATAAAAAAAGCCTTAATACTTAAAAACGGAAAACTTACTCCTGAATATGAATATATAGAGCAATATTTGAAATAATTAGAAATATTTAGAATTAATTAATTAATACAAATCAAAACATTAAAAATACTATGAAAAAAGTTTTAATCCTGGGAGCCGGAATGGTTGTAAAGCCAATAGTTACTCATCTTCTTGAGAATGGTTATTTTGTAACTGTTGCCACTCGTACAAAAGCAAAAGCAGTTGATATGATTGGTGATTTTGAAAATGGTAATGCAGTTGAATGGACTATTGAAGATGAAGACACTCTTGATAAAATGATCAAGGAGCATGACCTAACTGTTAGCCTTTTACCATGGGCATATCATATTATGGTAGCAGAGCATTGTATAAAACATAAGAAAGATATGGTTACTACTTCTTATGTGAAGCCTGGGATGAAGGCTCTTGACCAGGCTGCAAAAGATGCCGGAATAATTATTCTTAACGAGTTAGGTCTTGACCCGGGTATCGACCATATGTCGGCTATGCGTATTATTGACCATGTTCATAACAAAGGTGGAAAAATTGAAGAATTTTATTCCGTATGTGGTGCACTGCCTGCTCCGGAAGTCGCTGATAATCCTTTTAAGTATAAATTCTCCTGGAGCCCTAAAGGTGTTATAATGGCAGGAAATAATGACGGCAATTATTTGCGTCATGGCAAGAAAGTATATGTCCCTACTGAAGATCTTTTTAAAAACCCTCTTTCTGTTAATTTCCCGGAGGTAGGTAAGTTAGAAATTTATCCAAACAGGGACTCTATTCCATATATTGAACTGTACGGAATTCCGGAAACAAAAACCATGATGCGTGGCACATTTAGGCATCCGGGCTGGTGCGAAAGTATTGATGCAATGAAGGCTCTTAAGCTTTTAACTTCTGATAAATATGATTTTAGCGGTAAAACTTATGCTGATATGCTTGCAATGCTTATTGGAGAATCAGATTCTTCTAACATAAAAGAAAAAGTTGCGAAGTATTTAAAATTGAGTGCTGATGCATATGCAATTAAAGCTATAGAGTGGCTTGGTTTATTTGAAGATAAACCGATGAACAGAGAAACTGATACTCCTTTTGAAATTGTATCAGATATGATGATAGAAAAAATGGAATTGGGACAGAATGAGAGAGATATGGTTGTTATGCAGCATGTGTTCTTAGCGTCATATCCTGATGGTAAAAAGGAAGTTATTAAGTCTTCTATGCTCGACTTTGGAACATTGGCTACCGATACAGCGGTTGCTCGTACTGTAGCACTACCTGCTGCTGTTGGTGTTGAAATGATACTTGCCGGTGAAATATCAGTTAAAGGAGTTCATATTCCTGTAATTTCGGAAATATATAATCCGATTCTTGATAGTCTTGAAAAAATGGATATTAAGATGGTTGAAGAGTTTGGTTTGCCGGAAAGCGAAATTATTAAGTAAATAATTACTTATAAATAATATAAAGGGGCTGTCAATAATTTTTGTCAGCCCCTTTATATTATTTATTGTTTAAAAGCCTTATTACTCCACAACTAAGACAGTAGGTTCTGCATATCCGGTGTGGAAGATATTCTTTGCATAAGCCCTTACAAAATAAGTTTCTCCAAGCTCCAGGCCAATTAAGGAATAATCTTCATTAAGCTGCATAAAATTGTCGGTAATTTCAATAATACTAACAATTGGATTTTCAAAAGCTTCTGAGGTGTCAAATTCAAATCCTACTTCAACAATCGGAGAGCCTCCATTATATAGAACTTCAGAGAAACATTCAACAAAACCACTAATGCTCGATGCAGTGGTTGGTGCAAGTGTAGGGCTACTTATCATTGTGCCATCAATGTTAAGGTCTCCGCCAATAATAACATCTTGAGTTGATGATAAAGTAGTTTGTATATAAGTGGTATCACTAGTAATCTGAACAAAAAGATCGGTCATCTCCTTTGCAGATGTAAACCCACCAACAGCAAAGCCTCCACGGGCAGTTTTTACGCCGGTGTTCTCTTTAACAAATATTCTTGTAGAATCTATATTCATATCAAGCAAAGTAACAGGAAATTCTTTCTCTGTGGTGAAGCCCCCGACAGCAAAACCACCGCGGGCAGTTTTGTTAGGCACATCGTAAGATTTGTCAACGTTTATCTCAACACCACCCTGGTAGGCTGCCAAAACATTATTGCCCTTATCATTTTCGATTTTAAATATTGGGCTGTTTGTATCGCCGGTGTTGCAAGCTCCCCATTGTGGGACTCCATTACAGAAAACCAGGGGTTGTCCGTCTTCTCCCGGAGGTATAATAACCCAGTTTTCCCCATCCCAATAGCTCATGTCTCCGGGGTTAATTCCTTTCGGAGCATTAGCTGCTGTTTCAGAATAAAGAGAGTAGGGCACTGTAACCAGCTCACTGGTTCCCAGTACAACATCATTTATTTCAACTTTTAAAAAATATGGGCCTTCTGCCCAATTTATCGCAGCGAAATCAACAGGATTATCTGAGCCAATCTGTAAATTTACAAGGCCAAACTCATTTGTTGTTAGGTCGTAATTTTCAATACAAACAGCCGGGCCTTCTGCTGTGCCTTGTAAAATGCTTAATGTAATATCTACATATTCATCAGCAAGTAAGTTACCACTAGCATCACGTGCGATTGCCTGGTAATTTATTTTTTGGGGAACATCAGCAAGTAAAGAAATTGTTGATAAGCTTAAAACTACCAATAAAAGGAAGCTTATTTTGTTAAGTTTTCTTTTTTTCATGATAATTAATTTTTAGTTTGTTCTGGAATTTAATAATGATTTAGCATATTGAATTCGATATGCTAAATTAACATTTATTAATACAAAATCAAAAATTAATTATATGAAAATCAATTTATCACTTTTTTCTCTTATTTATTGAGCCCATCGGAAGTTTTGTTCTTTTCTTTCCGTCAAAAGCGTAAAAAGCATTAGCAATTGCTCCTGCGGTCGGGCACATTCCTATTTCGCCAATACCTTTAGCGCCATATGGCCCGTACATATCTTTTTCTTCTATACCGATTACCTCTATTTCAGGCATTTCAGATGCCCTTAAAATACCGAGGTCTTTAAAATTACAACTCACCGGTTTGCCGTCTTTTAAAGGCAGGTCTTCTGTCAGTGCATATCCCATTCCCATATGCACCGCACCTTCTATTTGTCCTTCAAATAGCATTTGGTTCATAATCTTTCCTGCATCGTGTGCTGCAATTACTTTTGAAATGTTTCCATCTTCATCTAAAATAACAACCTGGGTGGCATAGCCGTAAGCAAAGTGTATTTTTGGGTCGTCAACATCATCTCCCGGCTTGCTTGTCCAGTCACAAATGTATTTTCCTTTATAAGTTCTACCTGTAAGTTGTTCCAGTGTGAATTTTTCAAGATCATTTTTTATACGTTTTGCCGCATCAATAATTGCATTGCCTACAAGAGCCGTAGCACGCGAAGATGTTGTCATGCCGGTTGGAATATCTGCCTTAGTGTCAACAACAACTTCAATTATTTCCGGGTCAATATTAGTTTCCTGGTGAAGCGTTTGTAATGCCATAGTATGAACGCCCTGCCCCATTTCTGTCCAGCCATGATTAATGATGACTTTTTCAGGAGATTCAATAACTATTTTTACTTCACTCTCATCTGTCATTCCATTGCCAACGCCGGTGTTTTTTAGTCCGCATGCAATTCCGGCATATTTAGCTTCGTTAAATTGATCTTTAACAGCTTCAAGGGTTTTCTTCAGCCCAACGCCTTGCAGTTTTTGGCCTGTTGCAGTTTTTGCACCATCTTCAAGAGCATTATCATACCTGATTTGCCATCTGTCAAAGTTTGCTTTTTTACATATTTCATCAATACAACTTTCCATTGCAAAAATAACCTGCGGAACCCCGAATCCTCGCATAGCACCGGATGGAATGTTGTTGGTGTAAGCAGTGTCGGCTTTTATGTCGACAGAAGGTACTGTGTATCCTCCGGTGGCATGGCCTACTACTCTTTCCATCACTTTGGTTCCTACTGAAGCATAAGCCCCGGTATCTCCAATTGCCCTAAGTTTTAAGCCTGTGAATTTTCCCTTATTATCAACGGCAAGACTAATATCCATCCACACAGGGTGGCGTTTTGGATGCATCTTTATTGATTCTTCCCTTGTAAGATGTACTTTTACCGGTTGTTTCATCAAATATGCATACATTGCTACATGTCCCTGTACTGTCAAATCTTCTTTACCTCCAAAACCTCCGCCATTTTGTACCTGTACAACTTTTATCTTACTTTCTTCAAGAGAAAGTATCTTGGAAATCTGACGCCTGTCAACATAGATACCTTGTCCCTGGCTGTATAGCTTTATTCCATCGCCATCAGGAAGAGCTATTGCAGATTCTGTTTCAAGAAAAGCATGTTCTATCCTTTGAGTTTCATAAATTCCTGATGAGACATAAGCAGCTTCTTTGAAAGCTTTTTCAACATCTCCTAATTGTATGCTGCATGTTTCCAAAATATTTGATTGTCCCTCATGCACTTGTACGCTTTCCGGTTTAACTGCTTCATGCATGTCGGTTACAGCATCTAAAACCTTGTATTCGACTTTTATAAGCTCTATAGCTTTTCTTGCAATAGCTTCACTTTTTGCCACAACACCGGCTAAGACATCTCCTATGCAGTTTGTTGTTTGTCCTTCTTTTATCATAAAAGGCCAATCCTGATAAATAAGCCCAATGTATTGTTCTCCGGGAATATCTTTAGCAGTAAATATTCTCTTAACACCTTCGATTTTCGAAGCTTCGCTGGTGTCTATCCTTATGACCTTTGCTCTCGGGTGGTCTGAAAATTTCAAAGCACCATATAACATGCCTTCGAAACTCATATCATCCACAAAAGCCCGGTTTCCCAATGCAGTTTCCACAGCCTGGTATTTTGGATAGCGGTCGCCTATGCTTGCTGCTGCCTTTTTTTCTGGCTTTTCTTTTCCATTAAGTTCGTCGAAAGCAGCTTCAATAGCATCAACAATTTTAACATATCCTGTGCATCTGCAAATGTTTGGATTCACAGCTTTTGTGATTTCCCCGCGGGTAGGGGTGGTGTTGCTGTTAAAAAGAGCTTTGGCTCGCATTATAAAGCCGGGTGAGCAAAAACCGCACTGTACAGCACCCTTCTCTGCAAATGCTTTGCCGATAAAACTCCTGAAGGAATCAGGCAAACCCTCAGTTGTAATAACTCTAGCATCTTCAAGGCTGCTCATTTTTGTCCTGCAGGCAAGTTTTGCTTTGCCATTTATTTCAACAGTGCAAGCCCCGCAAACTCCCTGTCCTGAGCATCCGTCTTTTGGTGATGTGATTTTTTTTTCGGTTCTTAAATAGTGTAATAGCGATTCTTCTTCCGGGCCGCTATAAGTTTGATCAATGCCGTTTAATTTGAATTTTATCATTGTATAAGCTTTTTTAAACTTTCAATGTTTGGTTTTATTGCTTTGGGTGTTTGTAATATTTTCTTCACAGAATTAAGGTCTTTCAGGCCACTGCCGGTAAGAAGAACAACATTTTTTGAATTATCTTCAATCTTGTTATTTTTCTTATATTTCAATAAACCCGCAAATGCGGCAACTGCTGCCGGCTCTGAAAATATTCCCGTATTTCTTGATAAAATAGCAGATGCATTTAATATTTCATCATCGGATACTTTTATCGTTTCACCTTTATAATTATCATGAAACTGTTTTGCAAGGTGAAAATTCCTTGGGATATCCACAGAAATTGAATCTGCTATCGTTTTGCCGGGTGAAGATTTAAAACCTTCATTATTAATATTGTCAATGAGATTGCTACTCCCATCAGCCTGTACAGCAACAATTACAGGTATCCTGTGAATTAGCCCGAGTTTTAGAAGGTCTTCATAACCTTTATAAACTCCGGAGATTATTACACCATCACCAACCGGCACGAAAATTCTGTCAGGTAGTTCTTCTTTTAACTGGTCAAAAAGCTCAAAAGAGACAGTCTTCTTACCTTCTATTGTTAAAGGATTATAAGCTGTGTTACGATTGTACCAGCCAAATTCATTGGTTGCTTTGATGCTGAGATCAAAAGCCTCGTCATAAGTGCCTTTAACAGGAACAATAGTAGCTCCGTACATTATGATCTGAGTCAGTTTTGCTAAAGGTGCTGATTCAGGTACTATTATTATGGCTTTTTGCTTTTGGGATGCACAGATGCCGGCAAGTGAAGAGCCTGCATTACCTGTAGAAGCTGCAACGATAGTATCAAGTCCTTTCTCCTTTGCAAAAGCTGAAACCAAAGCAGAAGCCCTGTCCTTAAAAGAGAAAGTTGGATTTTGACTATCGTCTTTTAAATATAACTTAAAGTTAATATCCTCACCATCAAAGTTTTTAAACTCATAAAGAGGAGTTTGGCCTACTTTTAACTTTGGATAATAATCTAATTTAGAGACAGGCAGTAAATCTATAAAATTACTTAGCTTTAAAATAGGGAAAGACGGAACTCTTTTCTTAATATCATCATAATGATAAATTACTTTTAAAACCCCTTTAGGAGGTTTGCTATCCGTATTTGACTTGCTGCAAATATCACATAAATATATTACTTCATCTGTTTTAAACTCTTTGCCACAATCTGTGCACTTGTAGATAAATTTGTCGCTCATGATGTAATTGTCATTTTTTAAGATGGCAGTTGGCAGTATAGTCTGTTTTCTATTACTGCCAACTGCTTACTATTCAATTCTCACTATAATCCAACTTTTTTGTTAAACTCTACAATTAGTTCATCCCATTTTTCAACCTGGTTAAACAGTTTGTTCCAGATTTCACGGTCTTCCCATAGCATATTCAGATCTTCTACTTCTTTTCCCTGTTGTTCAACCCATGTATAATATTTGAGATTGTGAATGGCTTTTCTGTCAACATATGTAAGTTCTTTCATGTAATCAACAGTGGTTCCAAGCATGCATTTTTCATAATCAAGGGCTGCCTGTAGTTCAGTATATTTGCCTCTGTTAGCAGTAAGCTCTTCCAGTCTTGATTGATACATCTCAGCAGAATCAGTTGCAACAGTCAATACAACATCATCTTCATTCATTTCATAATACTTAGCAGTTTTTATAGCTGATAAAAGATTTCCAATACTGGATATTCCCAATAAGTATAAGTTGTTGACAATTTCTTCATCTATACCCAGAGATTTCAGGTAAGCATGTCCTTCAGCTTCATTAAATAACCGAAGGAGCCTCATGCAATACTCATCATCAATAGCAGTGACAACGTCAGTACTTTTAACATTATGAACCCATGGAACGTGTTTGTCGCCAATTCCTTCAATGCGATGGCCTCCAAAGCCATTCATTAATAATGTCGGGCATTGAAGTGCTTCTGATGCAACTATTTTAAGGTTTGGAGCAATGTTTTTTAAATAATCTCCGGCAGCGATTGTACCTGCAGATCCTGTTGCAGAGACATAAGCAGCCATATTGCTTTTTTTATTTTTGACAATGTCGTAAACTTCTTTCAGTGCGTCTCCGGTAATATTATAATGCCATGCACTATTTCCAAATTCATCAAACTGGTTGAAAATCATGCAGTCAGGCCTGGTTCTGCGAATTTCCCAGCATTTGTCGTATATCTCTTTAACATTAGATTCACAACCGGGAGTTGCAATAACTTCACTGCCAATCTCATCACGTAGCCAGTTAAATCGTTCTGCACTCATTTCTTCCGGTAATATTGCAACAGACTCAGTGCCCATAAGCTTTGAGTCAAATGCTCCGCCGCGACAGTAATTACCGGTCGATGGCCATACTGCTTTGTGATATGTTGGGTCGTAGCCTCCGGTGATTATTTGTGGTGCCAGGCAGCCATAAGCTGCACCTACTTTATGAGCACCGGTTGGAAACCATTTTCCGACGAGTAAAACAATGCGTGCTTTAACGCCTGTTATCTCAGATGGCAGTTCGATATAATTTGGTTTTCCATATAATCCACCTTTTTCTTTTGGCTCATTTTTCCATGTTATCCTAAACAGGTTCAGTGGGTTTATTTCCCACAGGCCAACGTCTTTTAGTTTGTCTTTTATCTTTTGTGGAACTAAGTCCGGGTTTCTTTGTTGTTCAAATGTAGGAAGTAATATGCCTTTCTCTTTAAACCTCTTTACAGCATTCTGAAGATGCTTCTCATTCGTCACTCTATCAATAATTGGAATCATATAATAATATTTTAAAGTTATAATTAATTTGCCGCCAAAGATACGATTTTTCTGCCAATAATTAACAGTTGTAGGCTGTGTAGGCAGCTTAAAAACCGCTTTTTAGTATTATTTATATTCACGCGAAAGTTTTTGCTGAGCAAGACTAAAAGCCTAGTGATTAGTTAAATCAAGAGCACCCTGCATAATTAAACTCATATAAAGTGCATTTTCAAATCTCTGCATTTTTATACAAGGTGCCAGGAGTTTTGCCTCTTT
>JAWOBS010000065.1:0-3827 GCA_046484145.1 Bacteroidales bacterium | reverse complement strand
CTCCAGAATCTCCCCTATCAATTTTAGATTGTCCGGCGAGTTGCGCGCAAACACTGTGTGTGAATTCAAATCCAAGTGAAACTGGGCGCCCTCTACTTCCGGCACAAATTTTTCGATTATCTCTTTCAGATAACTCTCTCCGTCCGAAAGCACAGTAGCCTTGCTGGAAAGCAAACCAATGTCGCTCGGGTTCGCCTCCTCATCCCTGCTCCAATCGCTCCCATGCAACTGCACACCTCGGTTCAGCTCGTATATCCGCGTCTCCAGAGGACCGCCCGATTTATCGGGTTGAAGCTTGGTCACCCAGATAATGTTCTCGCCCAGATAGAAGTCTATCCCGTAATTGCGCGACATAAAGTCGAGGACCTCTTTCAAAGGAACGTTGTCGACATCCACATCTATGGCCTTCTTGGCGCCTGATAGGCCGCACCGGCAGCGGTAAAAGCAGCCTTCTGAAAGTATTATACGCTGATCTCCCGGTAGTAGATGGCGAAGCTAAAGTTGCAGGCTTTCCTATTAAAGACATTAAAACAAGCAAAATACCTTTGCTAAGAAGAAAAATCGGAATAGTATTCCAGGATTTTCAATTGTTAAATGACAGGAATATTAAAGACAATCTTATATTTGTAATGAAAGCAACCGGCTGGCGCGATAAAATAGCCATGAACAAACGCCTTGAGGATGTTCTTACAAAAGTTGGCTTGCAAACTAAGGGTTTCAAAATGCCTCATCAACTTTCAGGGGGAGAACAACAAAGAGTTGTAATTGCAAGAGCTCTCATTAATGACCCTGATGTTATTCTTGCTGATGAGCCCACCGGAAATCTGGATCCGGAAACCAGCGAAGGCATTATGGAATTAATGTTTGAAATAAGCAAAACTGGACGGGCTGTACTTATGGCCACGCATGATTATACTTTGTTCCAGAATTTCCCTGCCAGAATATTCAGATGTGAAAATGGCAAGGTTATAGACCTTAATCCTGATTATTACGAAAACAGGCAAGCCGGGACAATTACTTCTCAATAATATTAGCTATTGTAAATATCTTCAATAATACGGGATTCTTTTTCCCAGTATAATTCTTCGGAAGCTTTAATGCAATTCTGCTTAAGTTCGGCCAATTTATCTTCAGAATTAAAAACATTCTGCACCATATCGGCAAAACCCTTAACACTATAATCTCTAAGAACTAATCCTACCTTATAGTTATCAACTATTTTCTGCATTTCCGGCAATTCGGAAACAATAACAGGCACTCCTGCATTTATATAATCAAAAACTTTATTTGGCAGTGCGAATTCGTAGTTTTTACCTAATTTTTCCTCAATGGATATTCCAATCGTAGCCCTTGAAGTGTAGAACGGAAGTATTTCGGGAGCTATCCTACCGGTAAAGAAAACCTTTTGGCTAAGATCTTTTTGCTTTACCCTCTCTTTTAGCTGTGCTTCAACATCCCCACAGCCTATAATTATGAATCGTATATCATTTATCAAAGAAAAAGCATCAATAGCCAGTTCTAAACCACGGCCTAAATTCAGGCTGCCCTGGTAAATAACTATCTTATCAAAATCAAAGCATTCAGGAAGTTTAGTATTTATATCTTTATCAATATATCTCTCCGGCAAATTTCTAACAACAATAAAATCTTTGTTATAAGTTGATTTATAAGCTTCAGCTATTGGCCGGCTGACTGTGAGGCCATGATCAATGGCTTTTATACATATTTTTTCTACAAATTTCCAGAATTTTTGAAGCCACTTTCTATTAACAATTTCAGGAGACTCAGTGAAAAATTCATGGCTGTCATAAACAAGCTTTTTTCTCCTAAGCACTGCCACTAAGGCATTTGCGGGCAAGGTATCAAGATCATTAGCCGTTAAAATACTAAGCTTAGAAAATAGCAGGTAAAAAAATAATTTCATATTATACTCAGCATAAAAAAAGGCAGATTTCTTAAATAATACTCTTAATCTTTTTATTCTTGCATAATCCGGCTGAGATATCTTCTGCTTTGACCATTTTCCAATTATATGTACGATATATCCCATGGAATTAAGTTTCCTGGCCATCTTATGAACACGCTGGTCTGTATATGTATCGTTTGTTACGGAAAGTACAATTTTTTTAGCCATAAAATCAAATAATCAGGCAAATATAAATTAAATGAACTATTATTACAGGTATAAACAAAAATTCGTTAAAATTATTTTTTGCTTTGCCAAATTTTTAAATTTGTAGAGCTAAAAAAATAAGCATTACATTTATCATACATAATTGTAAACTAAAAACAAAGAAGTGTACATTTAATAAATTTTATTCTGTTCTTTATCAAAAACAAAAACATCCTTTATCTTAACTACAAAAACATACACACATGAAAAAAACCAGGGTAATAACTATATCAGGCATTGCAATTGCCATAATAATTGCAGTTATTTTTTTCATTTACGGGCCAAGCCGTTTTAGCCCTGCAAGCCTCCCTCCTCCTCCTGATCCGGCATTTAGCAAATACATATCTGCCTTTTCCACAGGAGTAATGCCAACCGATCAAAAAATTGTTGTACAACTAGCATTTGAATACATTGATTCAACAAAAATTAACACTTTAATTGAACAGGATATATTTCGCATCAAGCCAGGAATAGATGGCAATGCATACTGGAAAGACAGGCGCACAATTGAGTTTAGGCCTGATGAAAAGTTACCTCACGATAAGAAATTTTCGGTAGATTTTTATTTGTCAAAGCTGCTAGACGTTCCTTCTGAATATAAAACTTTTAGTTTTGGGTTTGTAACAATGAAACAAGCTGCTGAACTCAGCCTTAATAATATTGAAGCATATTATAAAAATAATCAGCCTTTATTAAGGATAAAAGGGAAAGTCAATACTGCTGATGCGGCTGACCCGGAGGAAGTTTCTAAAATTCTCAGCCTTAAATCTTTGCCTGAACATGGCAAGGTAGACTGGCAGCATAATAATAATATGAGGGAACACAATTTCACAATTAATGATATAAAAAGAGAAAGCAATGCTTTTTCAATTGAATTGTCCTGGAATGCCGATAATTTAGACACGAAAGATAAGGGTTCTGAATTAATTGAACTGCCAAAAACAGGCGAGCTAGAGCTAATTAACAGCCTGGTATCGCAATCGCCGGATCCATTTATTTCCCTGCAATTTTCCGAACCATTGGATGCTAATCAGAACATTAATGGGCTTGTTCATATTGATGGAATTTCTAATGTGCAAACAAGAATAAATAACAATGAAATAAGAATATACTTCTCCTCCAGGCCTGATGGAGAAAAGATTCTTTTCGCAGAAACAGCAATCAGGGCTGCTAATGGCAATCGATTGAAAGAAAGAGTCGTTATGCCTTTTCAGTTTGAAAACATCAAACCTGAGGTGAAATTTATTGGTAAAGGAGTGATTATACCTTCTTCCTCCGGCCTCTTATTACCTTTTGAAGCAGTTAACCTTGCAGCAGTCGATATTTCTATAGTCAGAATTTTTGAAGATAATGTCAACCAGTTTTTTCAGAATAATCAGTTTGACGGAAATAACCAGATTAAAAGAGTTGGACGAATAATCGCGAAAAAAACAATTTCTTTAATGTCGGCGGGGGTTACAAATCGTAACACATGGAATAGATACTCGGTTGACCTTAGCGAGATTATTATGGCTGAGCCGGGCGCGATATACCAGGTTATTATTGATTTTAAGAAAGATTATTCAGCTTACCCATGTGATAATGGAGAAGACACAGAGCAAGAGCAAAAATCTATTCTCACTTATATTGAAGAAGACTGGCAATTAGTTTCTGA
>JAWOBS010000083.1:0-13108 GCA_046484145.1 Bacteroidales bacterium | reverse complement strand
CAAACAGGGTATATGCCTTAAGCAATTGATTTATCGTATGTATTCTTTCAGATTTAACAGAGAAATCATTTAGCAGCCTGTTCTTTTTATCAAGCTTTTCAGCAGGTGAAAGATTAGCTTTCTCAAGTTCTGCAATCTCAGCTCCAATATCGGGCAAGATAAAAAAATCAGGATCATCAGTATGGCTTGTTATCAAGTCAATACCTTTATCGGTAAGCTCAATTATATTATTCTTCTCATCAATTACAAAAAAGAGTTCGCCATCAATGATATGCATATGCTTATTTTGCTCAGCCATGTAAAAGTTTTCGGTCTTTTGCAAAATATTCTTTATGCCGGGCTCTGAAAGGAACTTTATTATGGCCTTATTCTTAGGCAAGCCTCTATGACAACGAAGCAATAATTCTCCACCCTTTTTCTCATCCGGCTCACCCTCTTTGGGTGTCAATAATCGTTTGGCATCGGCCAATAAAGCAGTTACTAAACTTCTTTGTGCTGAAACCAAAGTTTCTATTTTTGGTTTCATGTCATAAAACTCATGTTTTTCACCTTGTGGTGTAGGCCCTGAAATAATCAAAGGAGTCCTTGCATCATCTATCAACACAGAGTCAACCTCATCAACAATAGCATAATTATGTTTTCTTTGAACAAGTTCAGAGGGGTTGCGAGCCATATTATCACGCAAGTAATCAAAACCGAATTCGTTATTAGTACCGTATGTAATATCAGCTAAATATGCTTTTCTCCTCTCATCAGAATTTGGAGTATGCTTATCAATACAGTCAACTTTAAGCCCGTGGAATTCAAATATCATACCCATCCACTCAGAGTCACGTTTTGCCAAATAGTCATTAACAGTAATAATATGGACACCTTTGCCCGGTAAAGCATTTAAATAAATTGGCAAAGTTGCCACAAGAGTTTTACCTTCACCAGTTGCCATCTCTGCAATTTTCCCATAATGAAGGTGGATACCGCCAATGAGCTGAACATCATAATGGACCATATCCCATGTGATTTCATTACCTCCGGCAATCCATTTGTTCTTATATTTAGCCTTACCTCCTGAAATATCTATAGAAGGTCTTTCTGCAGCCAGGTTTTTATCAAAATCATTTGCAGTAACTTCAACAACATCATTTTCCTTAAACCTGCGAGCTGTCTCTTTAATAACAGAAAAGGCTTCAGGCAATATCTCTTTAAGGATATCATCGGTTTTTTTCTTCTGTATCTTTTCTAATTCATCAATCCTGTTATACAGATTTTCCTTCTCATTAATATCCATATCAGGCTCATTATCAACCTTTTCCCGAAGTTGAATAATTTCATCCTCTTCCTGTTTAACTGCTTCTTTTATTTGATCACGAAACATTTGCGTCTTTTCTCTAAGACTGTCATTATCAAGGTCTTTGATTGTTTCGTATGCAATATGAATTTTCTCGTATAAAGGTTTTATTTCTTTGAAGTCTCGTTCAGCTTTACTTCCAATTAATTTTTTAAAAATACCAAGCATATTGAAGAATTTACATTTAATACTTATTATCGTTATATGATATGTTGTTCAACCTACAAAGTTAAATCAAATTAACAAAAGATTGCCATTTTAATACTAAAGAACATCATAAAAAAAACAAAGCCGGCAAAACCGGCTTTGAGTGAAAAGTTTTTTAATAATTTTCTAATACTCATCTTCATGGAAGAAGAAATCATCCTTCGTGGGGTAATCAGGCCAAATGTCTTCAATGCTTTCATACACATCTCCCTCATCTTCAATTTCCTGAAGGTTTTCAATAACTTCCATGGGTGCTCCTGATCTCAAAGCGTAATCTATCAACTCTTCTTTAGTTGCAGGCCAGGGCGCGTCTTCTAATTTTGAAGCCAATTCTAAAGTCCAATACATATTATTGTGGTTTATTTTTGTGCAAAAGTAATTTTTTTTATTAAACATTTGCAAAAAAAATCAACTCTTTTAAACTGTTTTATTCATCATTTTAAAAGAATAAATTCGTTATTTATACAAATCTTTAATTATTAGTTTATTATGTTGATATTAATAAGTGATTATCTGAATAAAAAATAGCCATATTATTTATTTTTCTAATATTTCATACAAAGAATTTCTCTCAACAGGCTTAAAACCAGCCGAAATAATTAAATCCTGTAAAGATTTTTCGGTCATAGCAGGTGTAGTTTCTTTACTGCCTGCCATGCTATATATTTTTGTCGTGTTTTGAATTGTCCCATCAATATCATCTACACCAAAATTAAGCAATAGACTTGCTTTATCTTTCCCTATCATTGGCCAATATGCCTTGATATGAGGAATATTGTCCAGAAAAATCCGGGATATAGCAAATGTTTTCAAATCATCCAGAAAAGGAGTTTCGGGTATATGTGATAAGTTATTGTTTTTATTTTTGAATTTTAAAGGAATAAAAGCATTAAAGCCATTAGTTTTATCCTGAAGATCTCTAATTCTTTCTAAATGATCCAGGCGATGCTTTATTGTTTCAACATGGCCATATAACATGGTTGCATTTGAGTGCAATCCAAGTTTATGAGCAAGCTGATGTATTTTGAGCCACAAGTCGCCGGATATTTTGTTTTTACATATTTCTTTCCTAATTTTTTCATCAAATATTTCTGCGCCACCGCCGGGCAAAGAATTCAAACCGGCCTCTTTAAGCAGCTTGAGTAGTTTTTCTACCTCAATCCCTGCAAGCTTTGCAATATAACTAACTTCTACCGCAGTAAATGCTTTAATGTGTATATCAGGAAAGTATTTACGAATACTTTTAAGCAATCTTATATAAAAATCCATATTATAATCAGGATTTGCCCCGCCGGTAATATGAACTTCATTAGCACCTTCACTCACTTTGTCAGTAACAATATCAAGTATCTCTGCATGGCCATTTTTCCATGCTTTTTTATCAGCACGAGCTGAAAAAGAGCAAAACTCACAATTAAAAACACAAACATTTGTGGGTTCTATATGAAAGTTTTTATTATAATAAACATCCTTGCCAAACAGTTTCCTTTTAATTCTATCAGCCATTACAGCTATAACTCCAAAGTCTGCATTTTCAAAAAGATATTCTGCATCGGATACAGAGATCCTGTTACCTTCAATAACAGAGTTATATATCTCCCCTATCCGGCTGTCGCTATTTATTAAAATATTTTGCATATTATATATTGTTTTCTGCAAAATTAAAATTTATGTCATTGATTATAACTATATAAACAAAAAGACGATGTTTTGTTTAGTCTATGACAAAGAAATTCACCTGCTTTCATTTCAGGGTATATGATTAAAAAATCCATCAAGTTTGCTTATCTTTGCACAACAATTTCAATATGGGACGGATACTAGCAATTGACTACGGGCAAAAAAGAACAGGGATAGCAGTTACAGACCCTTTGCAGATAATAGCAAACGGGCTTACTACCATACATACAAAAGACGTAATATCATTTTTAAAAGAATATTTTTCCAGGGAAAAAGTTGATTGTATAGTGGTAGGTGAGCCTCGCGATATGCAAAACAAGGCCTCTGATGCTTCACGTTTTATCGAGCCTTTTGTAAAAAGCCTGGGTAAACATTTTCCGGACATTCCTGTTGAAAGAGTTGATGAAAGATTTACATCTTCAATCGCAATGCAAAGTATGATTGATACCGGCATGAAGAAGAAAAAGAGACAGGACAAAGCCTTAGTTGACACAATTAGCGCAACATTGATACTTCAATCATACCTGGAATCAAAGTCTAATTCAAATTTTTTAAAATGATTTTATCAATAGTTGGTTATGGCGACCCGGTTTTAACAACCAAAGCTTCAGTTATAAACAAGGATTATCCGGGACTTCAGGAGCTAATCACAAATATGTGGGAAACTATGTATAATGCCGAAGGTGTTGGATTGGCAGCACCACAGGTTGGTGAAAGCCTGCGATTATTTATTATTGATGCAGAGCCTTTTGCTGATGATGACCCCGGCGTTGCAGGCCTGAAAAAAGTTTTTATTAATCCGCTTATTTTAGAAAAATCAGGTGATGATGTGCTTTTTAATGAAGGATGCCTGAGTTTTCCGGGAGTTCGTGAAGATATTTACAGAAAACCAAATATTAAGATTAAATATCTTGATGAAAATTTCAACGAACATGAGGAATCGTATAGCGGAATTGCTGCAAGAATAATTCAGCACGAATACGATCACATTGAGGGTGTTGTTATGGTAAACAGGATATCTCCATTAAAAAAGAGATTAATAAAAAATAAGCTTAACAACATTATAAAAGGCAAAGTAAGCATTAATTATAAAATGAAATTTGCCGCACAAAAAAAATAAACAAGCCAAATAACTCCCCTTTTATATGAGTTTTTTTTATCATACTCTTAGTAATGGTATTAGGATTGTCCATAAACAAACAGACTCTTATCTTTCCCATTGTGGCATTACTATTAATACAGGCTCTCGTGATGAATTAAGCCATGAAGAAGGCTTAGCACATTTCATTGAGCATATTATTTTTAAAGGAACTTCAAAAAGAAAGACTCATCACGTTCTTAGCTATATGGAAAATGTGGGTGGTGAACTGAATGCATATACTTCCAAAGAAGATACTTGTATTTATTCTTCTTTTATGAGTTCTTATTACCCAAGATGGTTTGAATTGCTCTCTGATATCATTTTTAACTCAACTTTTCCCGAAAAGGAAATTGAAAAAGAAAAAGACATTGTAATTGATGAGATAAATTCTTATAAAGACTCTCCCGGTGAGCAAATAATTGATGATTTTGACGAGTTAATATTTAACAATAATCCCCTGGGAAAAAATATACTTGGAACTCCCAAAAAAGTAAAATCCATTAATAGAAAAAAGATTAATACCTTTATAGATGACAACTATGCCACTGATGAAATGGTAATCTGTTCTGTTGGAAATATCAGGTTTAGCAGATTAATAAAGCTTTGTGAAAAATTTTTCGGGC
Source organism: Bacteroidales bacterium (assembly GCA_046484145.1). Classification (GTDB taxonomy): domain Bacteria; phylum Bacteroidota; class Bacteroidia; order Bacteroidales; family UBA7960; genus PWND01. The sequence goes on along the minus strand of JAWOBS010000083.1, from coordinate 8,112 downwards.
ACATACCATATAAAGCAAAGAAAAGAAAAAGAATTCCCTTAAATGGTTATCAACCGGATATTAAAACTGTAAAAAGGAGAAACCACCAGGTTCACTGCGTTATAGGAAACCGCTCATATAGTGCTGTTGACAAGATGAAGACTTCCATGGTATTGATTAACAATCTATTAGGTGGGCCGGTTTTAAATTCCAGGCTTAACATGGCTGTAAGGGAGAAACATGGATTATGTTATATTATTGAAAGTAATTACCAGCCATATTCCGACACCGGCCTTTTTAGCATTTATTTGGGAACGGATAAAAACTTTATCGATAAAGCAATTTCCCTTACTTTCAAAGAACTCAACAAACTAAGGACACAAAGGCTTGGTAGTTTACAGCTAAAAAGAGCACAGCAACAGTTAAAAGGACAAGTTGCATTATCATTTGAATCTAACCTAAATGAAATGATGTCACTTGGTAAAAGTATCACCCTGTATGATAGAATTGATACTTTTGAAGAGATAAACCGCAAAATTGACAATGTAAGTACAATGGATTTATTAGAAGTTGCTAACAACATATTTGACCCACAACAAATGAGTATGTTGATTTATAAACCATAAAAATCTAAAAGTATGAACTTCATCCCAAAAGAAATTGAAGACTATGCATTTGCTCATACCAGTAATGAGGAGCTGGTACTAAAAGAACTTGCCAGGGAAACAGAAGCAAAAGTTCTTAGGCCAAGAATGCTTAGTGGTTTATTGCAAGGAAAGCTATTAATGCTAATAAGCCACATGATAAAACCAAAATACATACTTGAGATAGGGACATACACCGGTTATTCGGCAATATGCCTGGCCCAGGGCCTTGTACATGGTGGCTTACTGCATACTATTGACCATAATGAAGAGTTGGAAGACTTTGCTAAAACATATTTTAAAAAGGCAAATCTCGAAAAAAAAATAAAAATGCACATTGGCGAAGCATTAGAGGTAATACCTACAATTGAAGATCCGCTGGATCTGGTTTTTATTGATGCAGATAAAGAAAATTACATTTATTATTATAAACAGGTTATTGATAAATTAAATCCCGGTGGATTTATTTTAGTCGACAATGTATTATGGAGTGGTAAAGTATTGAAAAAGCCTGAAAAAAATGATTTTGAGACGATTCAAATGATACAATTCAATGAATTGGTACAAAACGACGAAAGAGTAGAAAACCTTCTGCTGCCTTTCAGAGATGGCTTATCGATAATCCGAAAAAAGCGCATACAACAATAACAGAACTAATACTTACACAGCACTATTCTTTATTAAACCCTGTGTATTCATTTTAATGCATGATGTGTTAAAAATATTGCTAATCTAATAATCACTTAATTGTTAGTACAAAAAAAAAGCTGCCTTAAAAAAGGCAGCTTTTTACATTAAAATAACTAAATGTTATTTTATTATTTGCAATTTGATAGTTTTAGTACCCATGATTGTTGAAATTCTAACAAAATACATACCCGGTTCAGTTTCAGGTAATGAAATATTAGCAATATCAGAATCAGGATTAGTTCTATAAACTTCTTTTCCGATCATATCTAACACTACCATTTCCAGCATTAAGTGATCAGAAACAACAGTAAATTCACCATCAGATGGATTTGGATACATGTTTACATTCAGCAATGAAAGTTCATTTACACCGGGTTGTATATCAAACAACGCAATTATGGTATAATTTTCAGCCGGCATTTCGAATGTATATGATGCATCAGTGCTAAGTTCAATAGCATCTTCATCAATCCATTTCACGAATGCATAACCATCATTTGCTTCTGCAGTAATGCTAACTTCATCTCCAAAATTAAAGATAGTCTCGTCAGGAACGATACTAACATTACCTGCTCCTTCAGGGTTAACCATCACAACAAGAAGATATTCAGTAAGTTCAAATTCTGCGTGAATAGTATGACTTTCTGTGATGTTTTCAAATGTATAAGTGTCAGCACTTCCGGCATCAACGCCATCAATAAGTATTGCTGATACTTCATAACCTACATCAGGTGCAATAGAGAAAGTATAATCGGAACCATATTCCACATCAATAATACCTGATGGATAGATAGCTCCATTTGCATCTGCTGAAGCAATGATTTCAAACATATCTATTGCAAAAACAGCATGTATAGAATGATTATCGACAATGTTCTCGAAAGTATAAGTATCAACAGCACCAACGCTCACACCATCAACAAGGACGTCTTCAATATGATATCCGATGTCGCCGGTAATAGTGAATGTTTGGTTGTCTCCATGTTCAACAACAATTACACCTTCAGGATCAATTGATCCGTTACCTTCAACACTTGCTGTAATTTCGTATGTAGCAATGCTAAAGTTGGCCGTAAAGTCAACATCTTCAGCAGGCATAGTAAAGACATACGGATTATCAGCAGACTCAGCATAACCACTCCAGTTATCAAATACAAAGCCGTAATTAGGTATTGCATTTAGAGAAACTTCCTGGCCTTCTTCATAGCTTCCGCCTCCTTCGACTGATCCATGAGCAGGGTCGTCTGCAACAGCATTAACGATATATTCATTTGCACCTCTGAAGTATCCAACAATATGTCTATCTTCTGTTGCAGTAAATTCATATGTTAGTTCTGTTGAAAGCTGAACTCCACTTTCAGTCCAGTAAACGAAAGTATAATCCGGAATATCAGGATAAGCGGCCAGTGTTACTAATTCTCCATGTTCATAAATTCCGCTACCTGTTACTATACCACCTTCATATGGGCTTGCTTCAACCAATATTTCATAAGTACAAATAGCAAATTCAGCATGAATTGTATGATCATCTGAAATATCTTCAAAAGTATATGCATTGACAGCTCCCATTGAAACACCATCAACAAAAACATCAACAATATAGTAACCTTCATCAGGAGTAATTGTAACATCTAAAGTGCTGCCAAAATCAACAACTGTTTCTCCGTCAGGGGCTATACTTCCACCCGCACTAGAACTTGCAGTAATAGTATAGGTGTTAATGTCGAATAGTGCATTTATGGTATGTCCTTCCATAACTTCTGTAAATGTATATGCACTAATAGGCCCAACACTAACATCATCAACGACAACATCTGTAATATGATAGCCGTTATCAGCTTCAATGTTAAAGATTTGATCTTCTTTATGCAGAACCAATATCTCACCTTCCGGGCTAATTATTCCATTTCCTTCGGCAGTGGCAAATATCGAATAATACAGATATTCTACTTCAAGTGTTGCAGGAACTGATACCTCAGGATTTACAAGGTCATCAGAAGAAACAATAACTTCACCTTCATAAATACCTTCAGCTAATCCGTTAGAATTAAAAGTAACTGTAAGATCAATACTTTCTCCCGGCAATAATGTACCTGAAGCCGGAGAAACACTTAACCAGCTCATATCGGCATGATCAAGCACCCATACCACATCATTCTGAGAAGTGCCAAGGAAAACTGATTTTCCCGGAATTAATTGATCAGTGATTTGTAAACCACCTGAAGTTACGCCACCGGCAATAACTCCTGTAGTTGTCACATCAAACGTCATAACAATACTTGCGGCATCAATATTAATCTGGTGAAGATCATTTCCATTACCTGTGTGATTAATAGCCCAAATGTAGGGGCCACCTTCAGTAACATCATCATATGCTATACCTGAAATTTGGCCAATAGCAGGGCTAATTGATTCTATTATTATGCCGTCCCTGTCAATAAGAGTCAATGGGACATCCCATCCATTGGTAATCCAGAATCCATCATTATTTTCATCATATGCAATACCTCTAACAGCATTAGGAGCAGTGATAGTTCCAACTAAAGTTTGAGAGTCGAAGTCCATTTGATAAATAGTAGTGCTACTAGGTGAACCATAAAAATACTCACCATCATAAGTCATGTCACGGAGACTAGAAGCTCCTGCAATTGTAAACGACTCAATATAAGTACCATCAAGATTATATTTGTAAAATTCACCAGAATTCCATCTTGCAGTATAAATGAAGTTTCCATCTGTAACTACCGGATACTCGCCTTCTCCATTAGCAACAGGGAAATAATCAATAAGATCTAAGAGTTCCCTGGAATAATTATAAGAAGCTTCATTACCAGCGGTTGATTCAGAGAATATAGCTAAGCTATTAAAATCGCCCTGGTCTTCAGGATAATTGAAAAGATTAATACTCTCTTTTGTGGGTAAGAACGTACTAGCACTCCAATTAAGTGGCTGTGTATCTACTCCAATATTTGAAACAGTGATAATCTGTTCGCTGCTTTCATTAACCAATAAAGTCTCATATAAAGATTCGGGAGTAACTTCAATTACCGGAGGTGCATTAACCTCAGCAAACATAGAAATACTGATATTTTCATTAAGAGGATCATCAGTAGTAAAGCTAAGCACATCAGAATAATTTCCCACAAAATCCGCAGAGAACACAATTTCCAATTGATCCGAAGAGTTCGGCAATATAGTCATATCAGTTGCTTGCGCCACAAAACTCGGATCTGTAGTTGCAATGTTAGTTATATTCAGAATTCCGGTTCCGGCATTTGAAATATCCAAGAATACCGATTCTGGCTGCCCTGCTGTAACAACACCAAAGTCAATATCATCCGGTGAAACTACAATTTCAGGTATTCCTGTAACTGTTAGTGTGACCGGCACAATAACAACAGGGTTTACAACATCATTAGATGTTATTATAACATTCTTTTCATAAACACCTTCTATAAGATCAGAAGCATCAAAAGTAAGCTCAAAATCCTGTGGAGTACCTTCCGGTATGACGGCATCTTCAAGATCAACAGTTAACCAGGAAGCATTATAATAAACAACAGCATTCTCAATCAATTGAATGAGATCTCCGCCATAAAGACCATCAGATGGCAATAAATTAATTGCCATTACAGGCTTATCGGGGTTGTAAGCTGCCACAAGGTATCCTGCATCATAAGAACCTAAGCTGACTCCCGCACCCTGCAAAGTTGCATGTGAATAGAATTCTGTTGAAATTGAGTTTACAGAAGTTGTTAAACTATGTTCTACAAAACTGTTACATACTGTGTTTGCGTTTGTGTATGCTTCAATAGTAACAGGGGAATAATCAGCAGTCATAATATTACCTTCCAATGCAATATCAGGTACATTTATAAAAGTAGCCTGTAGGATAATAACACTACCGCCCAAATCAACATATTCTGCAAGATTATTTCCGAGTGTAAGAGGATCCTGCAGGTAATCTCCACCTGAAGAAACAATTACAGTTTGGTAATCCAGCATAGATGCAACATCAGGTGTTTGAGTTGTCACATTAACTATATCTAATGTTTCAAAAACAGCACTATTTTGCAATTCAGTTTTAAAAGCTGCATCAGCATTCGCATTTGCTTCAAGATATAAAACAGAGAAGTTATCTGCCCTGGTTTCATTTTTATTTAAACCTTTTTCGATATCAGCAACTTCAACAGAAACTATCAGCTCACTACCTGCAACTCCGTTATTACTTAATGTCAGAGTTCTTGTCATTATATCACCTGCCAGCATTTCTTCATCAAAAAACTCAGGATTAACAGTAATACTTGGTGCAAAAGCAAAATTTGCAGTGATTATCCTATCGGATTGAATATTAAATGTATATTCAATATCTTCAGAAACGACAACTCCTGCTTCTTCCCAGCTAACAAATATCCAGTCAACTTCTGGTACAGCTGTTAAGGTCACAACTTCATTTTGCGCATAAGTTCCTGCACCTGTTGTGCTGCCACCTTCAAGGGGATTTTCATCAAGAGTGACATCATAAGTAAGAATCTCTGCCATTATATTAATTAAAATAGTCTCAGATCCTTCTGTATTCGACACAAAAGACAATACATCTGAGAAAAGACCTGAAGTTTCTGAGTATAATGTAATATCAACAACTTCAGAATCACCGGGAGCTAAAATCATATCCACGCCATTATGGCCAAAGATATTGTCCTGCATGTTAAAGCCGGTAATTTCCAGGTTGGCTGTTCCGATATTAGTAATTGTCAAAGGATAAACATTTTCAACAAAGGCATCAACAGTACCAAAGTCTATAACATTATCCGAAAGTTCTATTTCAGGAAAACCTGTAACATGAAGTGTAACAGGAACTATGACTTCAGGATTAAGTGGATCATTTGATAAAACGACAATCTCTTTTTCATATACTCCATCAATTAAATCAGTAGCATCAAAAGTAACTTCAAATTCAAAGAAACCACCATCAGCAATAGCTGCTTCCAGAGGGTCAACAGATAGCCAGTCAACATCAAAATAATCAATTGTATTTTCCAGCATTAGCATGAGATCACCACTCCAAAAACTATCGCCAGGAAAAACATTTAAGGCTACAATTGGTTTCTCAAGATTTACAGCTCCTACATGATAACCATTATTATAAACGCCAAGTGATATGCTATTACCCTGTAAATCAGAATAACCCCAGCCACTGCAGCTAACAGTATTAACTCCAGAATTTATCGGATGATTTTCAAAGTTTTCACATGTAGCACTTTCCCATGGATAATTAGCAACATTCAAAGGAGAATAGCTTTCTGTCATAATAGTGCCTCCTAATGCCCAGCTTCCTCCGGCAGACATTGTGGACTGCATTATACACACATTTCCACCAAGATCAACATACTCAGCCAAATTGTTACCCAATGTTACCTGGTCTGCAAAAGTATATGTTGAAGCAACAAATACTACATCAAATTGCTGCATATACTCAGTATTTGGTGTAGCACTGCGTGCATCAAATTCTTCATAGTATCCAACATTTGGCAAGGCTTGTAACTGAGCGCTAAAATTAGCCCCATCTTCAGCAAGTGTGCTAATAAACAGCAGTGATCTCCCCCCTGCTTTTGAGTTTTCCTCTGCCCGGCTTATTTCACTAATGTCAAAGCTACCTTGCTTATCTCCGGAAGACTTTTCATTTGATTTGATTGTTCCCGGGATTATTTGAGGATTTAAAGCTTGTCTGTTTTTTAAACCCGGATCCTGAACGAAGAGTTCAACATCCAACTCACTGCCGGCAACTCCGATATTTGAAACTGTCAGAGTCCTGGTAATAATATTACCGGCATCCACATACTCTTCAAATGAAGCAGGATCAACGGAAATTTCAGGTACCGTCTCAAAATTTGCTGTTAAGGTAATATCTGATTCTATAGTAAAAGTATAAATGTTTTCTTCGCTTACAACAGTACCTTCCTCTGTCCAGCTAATGAACATCCAGTCACCTGAGCTTGGAAATGCTCTTACAGTAACCTCTTCTCCTTGCAGATATGATCCTTCTCCGTCCACAACACCTCCTTCTGCAGGATTTACAAGCAGCACAACATCATAAGCATTAACCTGCGCACTGACCGGCATATATATAATTTCTTCTCCTTCCACATTAGTGTTTAGAATAAGAAGTTGGTCAACGTCTACAGCTTCATCTGAGTAGAATGTTATATACAAAGTTTCAGATGTTTGCGGAGAAAGTGAAAACTCAGTATCAGATAATGTTAAGTATTCACTTGTAATTTGAATATTGCTAACTTCAAGTAGCTTAGTACCGGAGTTTGTTATAACTAATGGCAAGGTTTGTTCCTGGCCAGGATCTACACTACCAAAATCAATGCTACTTTCAGATAAGTCAATATCCGGATAACCGGTAACATTAAGAGTAACAGGAACAATAACTTCAGGATTATTAGGGTCATTAGAAGAAACTACAATATTTCTTTCATATACACCGTCAAATAGATCAGTTGCATCAAATAGAAGCTGAACATCAACATTATCTTCTGCAGGAACCACACCACTAGTCGCGCTAAATTGCAACCATGTAGTATAGAACTCCAATGCTATGCCATTGGCAACAATATTGGTCGGAATATTAAGATCGCCGGCAGCACAGTTACCCATACCATAAGTAGCATCAAAATTTTCTATACCAATACTACTAGGTATTTCAGGCACATCAAGATATTGGAATTTAATTTTATTAGCAGTTTCATAAAATATTATCTGGAAAGTATGGTAGTTAGATGTTCCAAATCTT